>BQJH01000005.1 GCA_021604605.1 Hyphococcus sp. | reverse complement strand
CCGCAGAGTTTTTGAAACGTCTGGCGCGGCTCCAACGACGAAACAACCGCGCGCTTCGCTTTAATTACTGTTCCGTCTTCAAGCTTAAGACCACGCGCTTCGTTATCTTCCAGAATGACTTCAGAAACCGTTGCGTCGGTAATCACCTTGCCGCCATTCGCCTCGATATAGCGCACCATGGAATTCGGCAGCTCCTGACTGCCGCCTTCCGGGATCGCCTGACCGTAGACATGAACTGCCGGGATCATGATATAAAATGACTGTCCCGCCCCTTCCTGATCAGGCAGGATTTGCGGCGCCAACGCCCAGTTGAGCATCACGGCTTTGACAAAATCATTTTCAAAATTGAAATCGACCCAGGCGCGCGCGCTGAGATTAAACTCCTGCAAACGGCGTAAACCCTCTTTGCTTGTTTCCAGCGCCCGCATGGTCGTCGATGGCGGCGCCGGCGGCGAGAAGAAGGCCTTGACGAAACCATCTTTTACAGCATCAAAATGATCATAAACCTCGCGGTAACGCTTGGCGTCTGCGCGGGAGTAGTGAGCAATGCTTTCAACGGTCTTGTCGATGTCTTTGTAAATAACAATACCGGGTCCGCCAGACGAATCCGGGTGTCCTGTGATGTGGTCTGTCGACGGTATATATTTCAGCCCGTGCTTGACCAGTTCCGGCTCGATCAGATCTTTGAAATCCGAATTTGCCTGAATCCACACATGCGACGATCCAAAAAGGTCATGTTTAAATCCGGGAATTGTGACTTCACGCGTGACAGCGCCGCCGCCAACCCATGGATTGCGCTCCACAAGGCAAACCGACAGCCCGTATTTGGTCAACAAGGCGCCGCATGAAAGCGCATTTACCCCGGCGCCGGCGATGACAACATCAAATTCTTTCATGCCTCTTCTTTCATCAATGCCACATCGCCTGGCTCACAAGTGTGATCAGGCAATTGTTCAATAAACTGTTTGAGAGGACCCATAAGTAGCGGCCTCTTAAATGTGTATCAAATCCATTCTGTTCCGGCAAATGACCGTTTATGATGGAGCTCATAAGGCAGGCTAATGGCAAGCAAATTGAGGTCAGCTATTCGCCGATTTCGCTTTTTACGATCTGTCCGCCAGCCATAACAAACCCAACATCACTCAGTGCTTCGATGTCCTCTAGGGGGCTTTTACTAACCGCAATAATGTCAGCAAATTTCCCAACTTCAATCGAACCAATATCGGACTCTTTTTTCAACATTTCTGAGTTCACAATCGTCGCGGAGCGTATTGCTTCAGCCTCACTCATGCCAATTTTCACATACCAGTAAAGTTCTCGAGCATTATCACCATGTTTTGTAACGCCGGCGTCACTACCAGCAGCTATTTGAACGCCAGCCTTATACGCTGCCGCCACACGCGCTGGATGTGTTTCCATAAATGCTTCCATAACCGGCTTCATCTCTTCTGTCGCAGTTTTGTAGTCTTCTACAATTCTGTCCTGCACAGAGAGGGTCGGCACATAATAAGCACCTTTGCTCTTAAACAATGCCCTTGAAGTTTTATCATTATAGGAACCATGCTCAATAGTGCGCACGCCCGCACGAAGGGCGTCATTTATTCCTGCCGTTCCATGGGCGTGGGCCGCGACAGGTATTTGGTGCGTGTTCGCCGTCTCAATTACAGCCTTGATTTCTTCCTGTAAGAAGACTGAAGGCGCATGCTCCTTGCCGCAAGGTTTTGAGCCACTACACGTTGCATAGAGCTTGATCCAATCCGCCCCCATATTTATCTGTCGTCTCACCGCTTTTTTGCACGAGCTTACATCGTAGCAGGCGCCGTCACTTTCATCCGCACCCACCCGGATTGTATGAGCCGCCGTAAAAATCCGCGGGCCAGGAAAGATACCGTCTCTCACGCCATCTCGATATGCAAAAACCGCCCACCCAGATGCTCCAGGGTTACGAACAGTCGTGTACCCAGCATTGAGCGTCTTATTCGCGTTCTCAATGATATTTAGCATACGATAAGTAGCTTCGCCGGTATCTTCTCCGCGCTTTTCCGTATACTTCCCATCGCCAAAATGAACATGTGCATCGATGAGGCCTGGCAATACATAGGCGCCTTTTAAGTCAATGACCTTTGCGGCGGCATCATTCCCCAACGCCTCAGGTTGGATATAGCCATTCATGACGCGTTCAATGCGATCGTTTTTAACAACGATAGATGTTTCACGAAGAGGCGCTTCTCCGGGCCTGGCTATCAACGTTCCCGCGTGAACAATTGTCCACTGATCCGGCTTGTCTTCTGCTTTTTTCTTTTCTTCATCGTGAGCAAGGACAGAAAACGGAATGAGCAATATGAAGATCAATAACGCTGAGAACTTTTTCATTTTCTTCTTCCTTTTACTGAAGCATAGAGGGATATGCCGGCTTTACATGCGGCGGGTATTCTTCGAGATGATCCAGAACATACTCGATCGCACGCTCTAACTGCGGATCACGCCCCTGCATCATCAAACCAGGATCGTTTTCAACTTCAATGTCAGGCACAACGCCGTCTGGCCCGGACCATTCCCCATCGGTTCCATAAACACGTTGGGGCGGCGCCGCGACACGACCGCCGCTGACAAACGGAACGCTCATCGCGGGTCCAATCAACCCGCCCCATGTACGCTCACCAATTAGCGGACCAACACCAGCAGCTTTAAACAACAATGGAAACCCGTCACCGCCAGAATAGCTCCAACCGTTTGTAATCAACGCCTTCGGCCCATAATGAGAAAGCTCCGGCAGCGGATAGTCAGGCCCGCTTCGCACACTGAAATAAACCAATGGCGGGCGGTTTAGTAGCTCGACCAATCGATCACCCAGAGCGCCGCCGCTGTTAAAACGCTCGTCAATCACAAGGCCTTTTTTCTTATACTGAGCGCGATATTGGCGCATCAACTCGTTTTGGCCATTTCGCGATGTGTCAGGTATAAAAATATAGCCAACCTCACCATTCGTGGCTGCTTCGACTTTCTGTCGGTTGCCTTCAACCCACGCGAGTTCGCGCAATTTGTGTTCACTCGTCATAGTCGTGACGATAATTTTTCTTGCATTGGCGCCGTTTGCCGATGGACCGATTGTCAACTCAACTGCCTTACCCGCCAAACCTTCAAAGGCCGCCCATGGATCTTTATCAAGAGAAAGTCGTGCGCCATTCACAGCCAACAGGTATTCCCCTTCGCGAATATTTTCACCTGAAACGGCCAGAGAAGAATGATGCTCCCCACGGCGCGGCCCTGCATCCAGTATGTTGGCGATCCGATAAGCGCCGTTAGAAATCTCAAAATCTGCACCCAAGAGGCCTGTGTCTTGATATTCATATCGCACTCGCTTTTTGCCGACCGCCCAGACATGTCCCGCGGATAACTCGCCCACAAATTCCCTCAGCAAAAAACTGAGATCTGAATCGGTTACAGCGAAAGGCGCGAATGCGCTGTATTTTTGATAGACTTCATCCCAGGCGACGCCGTGCAAGCCCGGATCATAAAAGAAATCACGCTGAAAGCGCCATGCATCTTTTAAGATCTGCGCACTTTCCGCGCGGCGATCGTAGAGCGTTGCAAGATCAGAGGTCGCCAGAGGTACAGACAAAGACTGCCCCGGCGCCAAATCAAGAAGATAAAACTCGTCGTGCTTTTGAGCCATTGCCTTGCCGTCACCGACTGCGAGCAATCGCACCCTATCGGAAACAACGGCAGTTTCAGATCGCTTTTTTAAATCAAAAAGAGCGATCTCATTCTTACCGTCATCAACGCCAGACAAGGAGCGACGCAGATAAATGGCGCGCTGATCGCCGGCAAAAAGTTTGGCGTAATTTCCTGCCGGTATGGGCAGCGCCTCAATGCGGGCTTCAAAACCTTCTTTATCGATCCGTACGGCTTGTTGTGTCGGCGCTGGTTTTGTTGAGGTGTCCAATGGAGAGCGTAAGTTACTCCGTAATGGCGCCACTGTGAGCAATGTTGAATTTGCATAGGCCCAGGTGAAATCCATGTCGCTATAGACAGGCGAGAGGGAACGCATGGACAGCATGAAAATATAATTGCCGCTAGCGTCGAAGACTGGACTCGCATCGCTGTAATACCCGGAAGTCAGCTGTGATCGCTCTCGCGCACGGGCATTGTAAACAAAGACGGCGTGGTTGCGGTTCTCCAGCCCTTTCGACCATGCAAGCCACTGACTATCAGGCGACCAACTCACGGAAAAATCTTCCAGCCCGAAATGATCGCGCCATAAAGTCTTATCGATTGCGTCAAGGCGTCCAGAGTTTACATCAACAAGATAGAGCTCCTGATCGCTATCGATAAACGCGATAAAGCGTCCGTCAGGCGACCAGAAGGGTTTGTAACGAAACCCCTTCTCAAAACTGGTCATCACTCTTGTGCGACCCGTTTCGACATCACGGATATGCAGCTGATACTCGCCGGGGGCGTCGCCCATATAAGCGATACTCTGCCCATCGGGAGAAAGTGTCGGATATCGTTCGGCTGAGGCGCTTGATGCGCCATGTGCTTTCGTAATCCCGCTATCGATATCAATCGTAAACAACTCTCCACGCGCAGAAAAAACCGCAGCTTTGCCGTCTGCAGACATATCGGCCGACTGTATATCCCCGCTCATATCTTTGCGATGAGGCGCGAGGATGAGATGATCTGCGATGATTTCAATCGGCACTTGGTTGGTTTCACGCGTCTCAAGATTGAGAAGACTAAGCCCGCCGTTAAACTCGAATACAATATCTGACGGGCCAATCGACGGACGGGTCACATCATCGTTTGTAAAGTCTGTAATCTGCTCAAAATTCCCGCTCGGAATATCGAGCGCCCAAATGTTGGATCGAGCGTCGCCGCGTTCCGAAGAAAAGAAAAAGCCTCGATCATTCCACATGGGCGCTGAGTCTGGCGCTTCATCAACGGTCAACCGGCGGGATTCCTTTGATGCAAGATTATAATGCCAAAGGTCTGGCGCCCGGCCGCCGCGATACCGCTTCCATGCTTCGCGGTTAAAATCAGGCTGGTTCTGAAAGTCTTTCAGATAGCTATAAACAACCGCACCGCCATCTGGCGAATATGCCGCCATTTCGCCATAAGGCATGGGCAAACGTTCCGGTAAACCACCGTCCTTATCCACCACATAAAGTTGATTATACCGCGCACGCTCACTGGTCATGTCCGTTGAGTAGATTAACGCCTCACCATCAGGGCGCCAATCGATCATCCGATCATAGGATGGATGATGCGTCACACGCTTAGGCGCGCCACCTGTTATCGGTAAAATGTAGAGATCTTCATTGCCGTTCGCATAAGGCGCGGTGAAAGCCACAAACTTACCATCGGGTGAAAATTTGGGATGCGTTTCTTCACCCGGAGACGCTGTCAGCCTTACAGCTAGTCCGCCTTCTTTGCTGACGATCCATAAATCTTCTGCATAGGAAAATACGATATGGGTTTGGGAAACATCAGGGTGACGCATCAGCTTAGCATCAACAGCCGCATGAGCGCTCAATACCCCCAACAACGAAATAAAAACTGAGGCCAAAAATGAAGCGAACAAATGAGACTTAAACATAATACAAACCAAACTTATTTACGGATACTATGTACGACGAAGAAGACATTACTCTGGAAATGTTTGATCCGGCGGATGGGTGCGTAATTTATCAAACTCCTCCCTTGCATTTTTGAGAGCCAGTTTCATGTCACTTACAATCTCAGGATACCGGTCTGCGTAACTGTATTCTTCGCCGCCAGCAGGGCCGGCCTCGAACAGCAAGTCATAAGGTTTTTGAAACCCGTCCAACTGATCAAACTTCTCAAAAGCGCCGAGTGACTTCCGGTAATATGTATGGGTTAGATATTTCCATTGCTGAGATCGCACCCCAATGACCTCTTCATTATTAAAATAGAAGAGATATTGATGTAGGCTTTCCTGCTCTCCCTTTAAGATCGGCAAGAGGCTTTCGCCGTCTATGTCAGAGGCTGACGGCGTCACATCCACCATCGCCGCAACTGTTGGCAAAATATCGATATTCATGGAGATTGCGTCATTATTACCCTTCTTCAATTTTCCATTCGGCCAACTGAAAACTAAAGGTACGCGGTAAGCGCCCTCCCAGGATGACCCCTTCCCGCCTTTGAGACCTGATGTACCGCCTTCAAAAAACGGCCCATTGTCACTGGTGATGATAAACACCGTGTCTTCGTACAGATTATTTTCCTTCAACGCCTTTACGAGACGCCCAACATTCGCATCCAACTCTTCGATGACATCCCCATAAACACCTGCGTCAGATTTTCCTTTATAGTCATCCGATGCATAGAGCGGGATGTGCGGCATTGTGTGGGAAATGAATAGCAAGAACGGTTTATCAGAAGAGGCGTCAATAAAAGAGACAGCCTCATCGGTGTACCGCTTCGTTAACGTCGATTGTTCAACGGGTTCTTCAATTTTTTTGTCGCCGCGGTAAAGCGCAAAATTTGGCATGTCATTGCTGTGCGGCACGCCGTAAAATTCATCAAACCCATGCTTCATGGGCGCATAATCCGGAAAACGCCCCAGATGCCATTTACCGATTAGTTTTGTTTTATATTGAGCGCGCTGTGCTATCTCCCCAACCGTCTCTTCTGTTTCTGGCAGGCCGTGCGTATCGCGCGCCGTCACCACATTATAACCAAGTCCGGTGCGGATTGGGTAACGCCCCGTCATCAAGCCAGCGCGAGAGGGCGTGCAGATATTTGCGCTTGCGTAAAACTGCGTGAAGTTGACCCCATCTCGAGCAATCGCATCTATATTTGGCGTCTTGATCCTGCTTGCGCCATTCACGCCAAGATCACCATACCCCATATCATCAGCAAGGATGATAATAATGTTGGGTTTAGTGGCCGTCTGCTGCGCGTCTTCAGAAACGCTTTTTGAGCAGGATAATAATGGTAACATCACGAGTAAACAAAAGTATTGAATCTTCATTTGTGAAAACCTTATACCGCTTACAAAATGGGCCTCAGCTTATGCCAAGCTGAGGCCCAGTCACTAGTGCGTGGAAACTCTGCCACACAAGGGAGGAACTTAACCGCCAAATTGTGACGTCCAAGAGAGCAACCATGTCCGTGGAGAAGGCAATACAACTGTGCCTAGTCCGGAGAAGCTGTCGATACCGCCTGGGATATCTTCTTCGAAGACATTGTTGACGGAAATATTGATGCGATGATTATCCCAATCAATACCGGCGCCTAGATTGACCATCGTGCTCGGGCCAGTCTCGTAAGGGAAGCCAGGGTTGCTCAAATCGCCAAAGCGAAGGAACGTTGATGTGCGGTGCACAACATCGCCGCGCAAGCTGGCGCCCATGCCGTTACCCATCTCCCACTCGTAAGATGCAGACCCAGCCAAAGACCATTTTGGCGAGAATGGCATCCGCTGACCCGTAACATCACCAATACTTGAGTCCGTGAAGTCCGTAAATTCAGCATCGAGATAACCAACGCTACCCGTTACGATAAACCCATCAGTTGGTCTTGCGAGTAACGAGAATTCAGCACCCTGACTGCGGGCAGAATTAGCGTTGTTGACCCGGTTATCAGGGAAGAATGGAAGCCCCGTACAAGCAGGATCGGTCGTCTCAACCAGCACACCAGGCGCAGGCTCACACACAGTACGGCTCAAGCGAACCTGCATGTCGTCCCACTCAATCCTGAAGAGTGACAACTCGCCATAGAGTAAGCCGTCTGCCAGCGTACCCTTCCAGCCGATTTCGTAGTTCGTGACATTCTCCTTATCGAAGAATGATCGTGTATCCCCAAGACTACCAACACCACTTGAGTCAGGTGCGATACGGGTACCTGCTGGTCGGTAACCGGTTGAGTATGTCGCATAAATCGAGTGGTTTTCGTCTGGACGCCATGTAAGCGCGATACGCGGTGAAACGTCCGTGCTGCTGTTTGTGCCAGCAGTAAACGGATTTGCCGCAATCTGATCCAGACGACCGCCTGTAACAAAGAAGTCCGTGCCGTCAGTAAAGATTGGCAAAGTCCCCATTTGGTCAGGACGCAATTCGCAACCCGCCGCCAATGGAGGGATAACACCACCAGCAATCATCCGAGGCGCACATGCAAATGATGTGTATGTGTTTGTCCAGAACTGCTCGTCATTATCTTCGGAATAACGAACGCCCGCTGTAAGTGTCAGTGCATCCGTTAGACCAACTTCAAAGTCAGCGAATACAGCCCAACCGTCACGATTAACATGCTGGTTATTTTCGTTTGGATGATCTCCCGGTACAGTCAAGAACCCGACAAAGGCAGGCGCAGTGTCCGTACCTGAAATAATGGTGTTATTGGCCTGGAATGCATCATCATAATAGTAGCCGCCAAGCGTCCAACCAAATGTCATGCCACCCAGATCGTATGGATCTGCAGAAGCTAGTCGTAGCTCCTGGCTAAAGCTTTCTGATGTGTAGTCATTCGCGCGGTTAAAGACATCCGCGCCACCATTATCTAGGTCCTCAAGCTGGTCAAAGCGCGTTGCGATGTAGCCCGTGATTGAGGTCACTGTGAAACTATCAGCATCGTAAAACGCTCTGAAAGTGACCAGGTCATTTTCAGTTTTCGTAAACGTGTCTGCATTTTCACAATTTGTACGGTTGTTAGCTGGGAAACTGAAATCAGCAGCCGCAATTCCGCATGTCGCAGCCAAACCAGCAGCAGCTGTTGGTCCAACAGCTGGCCCGCCGACATCTACACCCGTTGGGATACGACCAAGGTTGCCTTCATCGGAACGAATGATCTGCCCCGTTAGATCAAATGTCCAATTCTGAGGCTGCCAGCGGATCGCCAAACGTCCATTGATATATTCGCCAGTTGCACTGTTCCCGTCGGGATGAAGGTTTTTAACAGCACCGTCTGTTTCTTCATAAGAGATGCCACCGCGAACAAAGAGATTATCCGAGAGCGGCACATTACCGATGGCGCCGAACTGATACGTATCATAGCTGCCATAGCCAGCCCGTATTTTCGCCATTGGCGTTTCGTCAGGCTTTTTAGAAACCACGTTGATGGCGCCGCCTGTCGCACTACGGCCGAAGTAAGTTGTTTGCGGACCACGCAGGATCTCAATGCGCTCAACATCATCTAGCGGAGGATTGGCTGATCCAGAAGCAACAGATGCAACACTGAAATCATCAACGTAGAAACCAACTGATGGGCGTGTTTGGATAATTCTCTCATTAGCGCCAGACGTTAGGTCACTAATACCACGAATGGTAATGTCACCATTACGCGTGCCTTGTGAGTCGTTGCCCGAGAAAAATACGTTCGGCGCAAGCTGAACATATTCCCGAGAACCACGGATATTTCGATCTTCAATCGCTTCATCGTCAATTACAGAAACTGAAATCGGCACGTCGAGGATATTTTGTTCCCGACGCTGTGACGTCACGACAATCACATCGTTGTCGTCATCTGCATTGTCGCCATCCTGAGCCCAAGCTGTGGCATTACCAAAACCAGCTACAAACGCCAGTGATGAAACACCTAATAATAATTTCTTCGGTTGCATTTTCATTGGATCCCTCCCTACGCATTTCATTCGTCAGATATCGCGTCCGGGCTCTTCCCGCCCTTTTGCCCGTAAAATCACGTTATGGGGTTCGCAAATTCGTCACAAATCATAGTTTTTCATAGATCGCATAACTGAATCTAATGAGTTAACATATGGAAATTTACTGCACAGACTTGGACGAATCCACTCCACTTTTGCGAACCTCAGCACTCGAAAAACAGGCTTTGGTTAGCCAAGACCGCCGAGCATACCGCTCAGAGCAACGCCGATAAATGTTGCGATAACATACCCTAATACACCGCACATGATTCCAGGCGTAACAAGTTGCTTCCACCCATGCGCCGTTGCGATCGCCGCTGTTGGCCCTGCCCCTACAAAAGCGGCGCCGGAACCAATGACAGCTTGCGCGAGGTCAATCTTGAATAATTTCGCGCCAACAATCACGACAAACAAATGTACAACTAAAATCACAATTCCATAGACCAATAAGATCGGCGCTGATTCAATAAACGAAACAGCGTCAGTCCCAGCTCCGATTGCCGCAAAGAAAACATACATGGCAAAAATACCAAGCTCGAAGTCACCATCGAATTTCTGCATGCGTTGCGGGAAAACATTCGCAATAACAATTGCCAGCAAGGTCACAAAAAGAATGCTGTAGCGTTGAAGTGATGTCACTTCAGCGATCCCATATGAAATAGCGCATATTGCAAAACTAGCCGCAAGCGCTCCACTTACATGGGTAAGTTTAAAAGGGATTCGGTCTGCATCGGTTTCTGCAAGGTCAGTGACTTTTTCAGTTTCATCAATAATTTGCGATGGAATAAATTTACGTAGAGCAGGAATAGTTGGCAACGCCAGAAGTATCATCAACCCGGCAATACTGACCCCCGCTGAGGCCCCGATCGCTACAGCAAATTCATCCGGCGTCATCTGCACAGCTTGCGATACGGCGACAAAGTTTACCGAACCGCCAATCCATCCACCGGTATACACACCCGCAACTTTTGGCCCTATATCTCCAAGGTCAAGCAGAAAATATCCGACAAGAACACCGGTAAGCGTCCCGATACTCGCAATGCCAAACGCGACAATAACCGGTCCACTTTCACGGAAGATCCGCATTAAGTTTGCTTTGAATAAAAGTAGCGGAATTGAAAGCGGCACAAGGTAGCCGCCGATAAAACTGAACACTGGGGATTCAAACGGAATGATGCGGAAGTTAGATAAGACGGTGCCAATAATAATCACCCAAACAACACCGGATGTTTTTTTACCTAGCCATGTCCCGTCGAGCCAAATGCCAAACCACGCGAGACCGATCATTATGGCGCTCATGGAAAAAATATCGTCCGCCGCAAGGAGCGGCTCAGCGGGTATAAATGACATTCAGTATTCCCTCTCTACGCCCGTTTTATTTTTCTACAGGCGCCTTGTTTCATTTGATGATTACCAATTCCACATCGTCCCGTCTTCTAACCTGTTTACCGGCAAATATGCTCGGCTATATGGATATTTTGCTGCGAGGTCTTCGTTGATATCAACACCATGACCCGGCGTTTCTCCCGGATGTAAATAACCATCTTTAAAACTATAAGCATGCGGGAATACTTCATCGGTTTCTGGTGTGTGTCGCATATACTCTTGAATGCCGAAATTCGGCGCCGCCAAACCCAGGTGCAATGAAGCCCCCATGCAGGCAGGCGAAAGGTCGGTGGCGCCATGACAACCACTGCGCACATTATAAATACTCGCAAAATCCAAAATCCGTCGCAAATGCGTGATGCCCCCGGCGTGAACTACGGTCGTGCGAATATAATCAATCAACTGTTCCTGAATAAGCGTGCGGCAATCCCAGATCGTATTGAAAATTTCGCCTACAGCAAGCGGCGTTGTTGTGTGCTGGCGGATCAGGCGAAAGTTCTCCTGATTTTCAGCCGGCACGGCATCTTCCATCCAAAACAGTCGGTATGGCTCTAAAGATTTTCCAAGCCTTGCCGCCTCAATCGGCGTAAGGCGGTGATGCACGTCATGAAGTAAATGGTAATCAAACCCGAATTTTTCGCGGAGCGTTTCAAACAGTTTTGGGGCGTGATCAAGATATTTCGTCGTCGACCACACATTCTCTGATGGCATATCAGCGTCAGCTGGCTCGTAAAACATCTTATCTTTCGAGACGCCATAGGTGGAAGCAAGTCCAGGAATACCACTTTGGGCGCGGATAGCTTTGTAACCAAGGTCCACATATTTTGAGACTTCGTCGACCGTCTCCTCAATATCGCGGCCATTTGCATGGCCATAGACCATAACGCCATTTCGGCTCTTACCACCGAGCAACTGATAAAGCGGCATATTCGCGACTTTGGCTTTAATGTCCCAAAGCGCTGTATCGACAGCCGCAATCGCCGCCATGGTGACAGGGCCAGTCCGCCAATAGGCGCCGCGATAAAAATATTGCCAGATATCTTCTATCTGATGCGGGTCGCGACCGATCAGGCATGGGGCAATGTGATCTTCCAGATAAGAAACAACTGAAAGTTCCCGGCCATTAAGCGTTGCGTCGCCTATCCCATATAACCCTTCGTCTGTTGTAATTTTGAGCGTGACGAAATTTCGCCCGGGACATGTCACAATGACTTTTGCGTCAGTAATTTTCACGAGGTACCCCTGTTAGACGGACAAATGACGGTGTGTGTTTAGCGAACTCACTGCACGGCCGTCTCTGGAAATTTCCACCGCTGCCGCAGCATGTAAGAGATTCGGTTTCAGCTAAACCCGATTTTTGTCCAAGAAATCAGCCCTTTGCAATTGATAGTCCCTCATCCCACGCATAAGATAGGCTAATGTGGGCGATTCCCGCCCATTATCATGGAATAAAAAGCCACATGGGACGACGATTACCGCCCTTAATCTCGCTTCGCGTATTTGAAGCGGTCGCAAGGCACCTTTCCTTTACAAGCGCGGCGGACGAGTTGCACGTTACCCAGGCTGCCGTCAGCCATCAGGTCAAGAAACTTGAGGAGTGGCTTGGCATTACGTTGTTTTTACGCCTCAATCGATCCATCAAACTGACCAAGGAAGGTGAGGCATACGCAAAACCGCTCACCAGCGCTTTTGATGCGCTTGCGAGTGCAACAGAAGAGATTTTAAAGGATAACGGCTCCCAATCGATCAATATTGCTACATTTGATTCGATTGCCGCCAACTGGCTGGCGCCGCGCATCCGAAAGTTCCAGGAACACGCCCCCGATTCGGCAATCAAAATTGTCACGCAGAATTTCTACTCCGATTTCTCATCGAACGATGTAGATGTGGAAATCCGGTATGGCGACGGCAACTGGCCGAATAACCATGTAGTAAAAATTGCGGATGAAGAAATCTTTCCTGTCTGTAGCCCAAAACTACTCGGCCGAAAGCGCAAGCTCAGCAATGTCGATGATCTACAGGATTACAGTCTCATTCACGATGAAATGGTCATGGAATGGAATGATTGGTTAAGCGAAGCCGGGGGAACCATAATGAAAACCGCAAAAGGGCTGCGCTACAATCATTCGCACATCGTCATTCAATCCGCGATCGCTGGAGAAGGCATGGCCTTGGGACGGAGTCTGCTCATCGCAGACGACTTGGACAAGGGACGGTTGATCGCGCCGTTTGAACTTAAGATTCAATCGAAGTTTTCTTATTATCTTGTTTGCCCGAAGGAACTTGCCGATCAGGCATGGATAGCCACATTCAGGGACTGGCTGTTGGAGGAAGCCGCAAACACGATGGCTTATTACGGCTAATCAATCCGATGCATAATCGATTTGTGTTCGAGATAGGCCTCAAGGCCTTTCCAGCCATGCTCACGGCCCCAGCCTGATTGTTTATATCCGCCGATTGGCATTGCCATATCGGGGATGCCATGGCAGTTCACCCAGACAATACCCGCTTTGATCTCGCGTGTGAGGCGTTGTGCTCGCGATGTGTTGCTGGTCCAGACACTCGCAGCGAGGCCGTAATTGGAATCGTTTGCCAAGCGTAAAGCATGCGCCTCATCATCGAACGGCGTCACCACCGCAACGGGACCAAACACTTCGTCGGACCAGACACATGATCGCGTTGTCTCATCAGCCAATACTGTTGGTTCAAAAAAGTAACCCGGCCCCTCAACTCGCTCGCCGCCACAAAGAAGTTTTGCGCCATCAGCAACCCCCTGCTGAACATAGCGCTCTACCGAGTCCCTGTGCTGTGCAGAAATCAACGGCCCCATCTGGGACGAGGACGAAAGCGTGCGCCCAACTTTGATGCTGCGCGCTTTATCACATAATCCTTTTACAACCCGGTCATAGATAGACTTCTGAATAAGGATGCGCGAGCCCGCAACACAAACCTGTCCGGCGTTTGAAAAAATTCCATCTGCGGCGCCATTAACCGCATCATCAAGATTGGCGTCATCAAAAATCAGTACCGGTGATTTACCGCCTAACTCTAATGACAATTTTTTGAGATTACCTTTAGACGCTTCAATCAAAGACCGCGCTGTTCTTGTGGACCCGGTAAAAGAAACCTTGTCTATGCGTGCATCTTCCCCAAGTATCGCCCCAACTGTAGAACCGCTGCCAATGACGATGTTAACAACGCCCTCTGGCACACCCGCCTCACAGATGAGTTCGCCAAGACGCAACGTTGATAATGTCGTGTTTTCAGCTGGCTTAAGCACGAGCGTGCAACCGGAAGCCAAAGCTGGCGCCAGCTTCCACGCGCCCATCACCAGTGCGCCGTTCCAGGGTGTAATGAGACCGGCGACACCGATCGGTTCGAGGCGGGTTTGGCCTTCCAGGTCTAGTCCTGGTATGGATGGTTTGAACGTCCGCCCTTCTATTTTTGTGCACCACCCTGCATGATAGCGAAAGGCTTCCGCAGCGGCTGGCGCTTCACCATTCAACGCCCCGCCAAGCAATTTCCCGCCATCCAGCGCCTCAAGTTCTGCAAGCTCTTGCTTATTCTCTTCAATGAGGTCAGCGATGCGCCATAAAACTTTCGCTCGCGCTGCCGGCGCCATATGACGCCAGTCGCCATGATCGAATGCATTTCTTGCCGCGGTAATGGCATCGTCAACATCTTCCGGGGAAGAACCATTGAACGAGCTGATTGTCTCTCCTGTTGAAGGGTCAATAACATCATTCGATTGTCCACGCGGCTGACGCCAGTCGCCATCAATCAAAATATGATGCGTTCGCTCAATGAATGATCGGGTCGCCGAAGAGACGTCTTTTAATTGGCTTGTCATACAATGAAACGCTGACCCTAGTTTGTTGCGCTCATAAAGCCTGTTAGCGCTTCGAGAACGGCTTCGTTTTCATAGTCCAATCCCACCGTAATTCGCAAACAGTCCGCTGGGCCGCCCGCAGCCACCGGGCGAGGAATAATACCGCGATCGATTAAATACGCCGCTGCATTTTTCGCCGTGTGAGGTCCCGTCGCGGAAAACCTGATCAGATAAAAGTTTGCGACCGTTGGAAAAACAAAAAGGCCAAGTGCTTTCAACTCTCTTTTGATGCGCTTCAACCACTCATTATTGTGTTCGCGTATTTTTTCAGCATAAGCTCCATCACGGACGGCTGCTTCCGCCGCAGCGAGCGCTGCAATATTGGCGTTAAAGGGTGTTCTGATGCGTTGGACCGGGTCCATGACCGAAGGGTCGCAGTAAAGCCAACCAATACGCAGCCCCGCCAGACCATAAAGCTTGGAAAAAGTGCGTGTCACAACGACATTTGGCGCCCAATCTACAGCAGAAAATCCGGGATCATAATCAGAAGCCGTTACATAATCGCCATAGGCGCCATCATAAAGGATCATGACATCGGACGGTGTATTTTCCACCAGACGCATAAAATCTACCCTACGCATATAATCGCCAATTGGGTTATTCGGACTGGCAAGCATGATCATGCGCGTCTCAGGGGTGATGCGTTTTAAGATTTCATCGACGCTCGCGTGATGGTTTGGCTCAGGCGCGGTCACCACCTTTGCGCCTTGTGCAAGAGCGTGAATTTTTCCCATTACAAAAGCATTTTCGCTGAAAATGACTTCGTCTCCTGCCGACAGGAACGCACGGACGAGAAGAAGCTGCAGTTCCTCAGAGCCATTACCACAAACAATCTGGTCCGGGTTCAAAGAAAACACATCGCCAATCGCCGCCCGTAAATCTACCTGCGCGCCATCTGGATATCTGAACAGAGTATTTCCTGCATCATGGTAAGCTTTAAGAGCCAAAGGAGACGGACCGTGTGGTGACTCGTTTGACGAAAGCTTTATCGGCTCTTCATGACCTTCCGCCTGAGACTGGCCTTGCTTATATGGCGCCAGCTCTTGAACCGCAGCATTCGGTTTTAGAATTGAATTCTCTGCTGCTTCTTTGACTATTTTTTTTGCTGTAGCCATGGGCGCTCTCATTTTCGTCTTAATAGTTAGTGGCGGGATTTTTTTCCTCGCGCACGGTCGCGAAGAATAAACTGCCATGGCGAGCCCATCTCGCCTACTTCAACTTCAATTAATGCCGGCGCACCTTCCGCAATTGCGCGCTTCAATGCGACCTGCAATGTTTCCGGAGAGTTTGCCGTATACCCTGCAACGCCAAAGGTCTCAGCCATTTTGGCAAATTGTGGATTTTGTAATTTAGACCCGATGAACCGGCCATTATACCATTCTTCCTGATGGCGTCGAACATTCCCAAACTTGCCATTATTAAAGACGATAACCGTCAGGCCGATGTTATACTGTGCAGCTGTTGCTAGTTCCTGCACATTGAACATGAAACCACCGTCGCCAGCGAGGGCGACGACCGGTTTATCCGGATGAGCGACTTTAGCGCCAAGCGCCGTTGCGTATCCATAACCGAGCGTTCCCTGATACCCGCAAGTAACAAGTGAGCGCGGATTATAAACCGGGAAGCCAAACCAGGAAGCGAAACCAACTTGCGTAATCTCATCAACAAGAATGCCGTCATCAGGCAGTTCTTTACGAATGACATCAAGGTATGAAAGTTGTGGCTGCACGCCCTGAATTTCAGCTGCAATGCGCCCCTTCAAGGCAGTCAATTCTTCCTCGCGGCTTTCACGAACACCGCTGACACGAGACGCCTCTTCATATAATGCCGCCGTAACAGTTTTCGCATCACCGCATATGCCAATATCCGCATTTACAATCCGGTTGATTTCCGTTGCGTCCCAATCAATTCGGATCAGAGTCATCTCATCGTCAATACCCCACTCCTGCAGATAGGGCTGCATGCGCGATCCAATGCCGACAACGACATCCGCATCTTTCCAAAGCTCATAACCCGATGCAAAAGTGTGTCCAAGATAATGACGATCACTGACAACACCGCGTCCGTTGCGGAAAGAGATGACCGGCGCTTGTACAAGCTCGGCAAGCTGTAAAATTTCTTCGCTGGCATGCTGGGCGCCGCCGCCAACAACAATGACCGGATTTTTTGCCGTCGACAAAGCCTCTGCTGCATCACGAACAAGATCTTCATCAAAAATATTATGAGCCTCGCCATCATACGCGCGCGGCGTTTCTACTGCTGTGGCCATGCCCATCACATCAGGCGGGGTTTCAATAGCCACAGGTCTCGGCCGACCGGTTTTTAGCTGCCGGAAAGCTTCGTGTACGGTATTGCTGATTTGCGCTGGGTGTTCGATACGTTCCGACCATTTTGTCAACGATCGCAATGTCGCCAATTGGTCCGGCAATTCATGCAGCTCCCCGACACCTTTACCAATCGCATGAGATGGAATCTGTCCGGTAACGCACAAGACTGGAGAACTGTTGGCATAAGCGGAACAAACAGCGCCGGCCGTGTTTAAAACGCCAGGCCCCGGCACGACTGTATAGACCCCGACTTTACCTGTCACTTTCGCGTAACCGAACGCCATATAGGCGGCGCCCTGCTCGTGGCGAGAACCAACATATTGAATATCTGATCCAGCGCGTTGCATAGCGTCGAAGAAGTCATTGAGCTGCCCGCCAGGCAGCCCAAAAACTGTGTCAACGCCATTTACTTGCAAACATTCCAAAAGAACATCCGCACCCTTTGTCCGGTTCGTATTCATACCCTATCCAATACTGATTCAAATATTCGCGTCATCATAAGGGGCAGCTTGAGACCTTGTTGAAGCACAGATACCCTGACGGTCCACCATCCCGCTTATCTTCAAAAGCGAGAGGGCGTCAGGATGGCGCAACCCCTTCATTCAAAACGTAGAGTCCCGAATGTTGAGCGCCCAATCAAACAAAATAATTTCATGGCCGCGATTATCGAGACTAATCTTGGATTCTCCCCCTTTTATTCGTTAATCAGGGGCCGCATCCAGCGCCCTGCCTCGCGTTTCTGGCAGAAATACTAGCGAAATCAGCAACGCAACTAATGTGATTATGAACGGATACCAAAGACCAGAAAAGGTATTACCTGTCTTCGCAATAATCGCAAAAGCGATCGCCGGCATAAATCCACCAAACCAGCCAAGCCCAACGTGATACGGAAAAGATAACGCCGTATAGCGGATATGGGCTGGAAAGAGCTCCGCCAACGCCGCCGCCTGAGGGCCGGAAAGAGCGGCAATCGAGGTGATGAACAACACAATAACGAGGATAATGACAGGATAATTGATCTCGTCGGGATCGGCAGAGGCAGGGTAGCCCGCAGCATATAATGCCTGGCGCAACTCAACCTTAAACTCGTCTTTTTTGTTCGGAGCACCATCGTCACCGAGCACGCTATTGAGGGCTTGCGTACCCTTGATTTCGATCGATGTAATAAGCGCGGCTTCGTCAATACGAACAGTGTAGTTGACACCGGCCGCACCCAACGCCTGCTTTGCGATATCACATGACGAAGTATATTCCGCCCGGCCCATTGGATCGAACTGAACTGAGCAATCCCCCGGCGGGGCAACAACGACAATCGGTGATGCTTCCTCCGCCTTGACCAAGGCCGGATTCGCAGCATTGGCCAGCACGTGAAAAGCCGGAAAATAGAGCACGAGCATTAATGCCATTCCACCTAACATAACCGGCTTTCGGCCAACCTTGTCCGACAAGGCGCCAAACAAGACAAACAATGGCGCACTGATAACCGCCGAAGAAACGATCAGCATATTCACGGTAGCGGGCGGCACTTTGGATATCCGTTCTAAAAAAAACTGAACGAAAAACTGCCCGCTGTAGAACATAACGCCGGTCGCCATGACGAGGCCGAAGAGCGCCAACAGAATTATTTTCAAATTGCGCCAAACAAGAAAGCTGTCGCGCACCGGCGCCCTTGATGCGCCGCCCCGCGCCTTCATCTCTTCAAAAACCGGGCTTTCCGAAAGCTTGAGGCGTAGCCAGATCGATGCAACAAGCAATAAAAACGACAACAAAAACGGTATGCGCCAGCCCCAATCCTGAAAGGCGTCCTCACCCATAATTTTTCGCGTCACTAGAATTACACTCAAGGCAGATATCAAGCCGATCGCGCCTGTAGTTTGAATCCAAGCTGTATTAAATCCACGGCGTTTCGCTGAGGAATGTTCCGCCACGTAAATGATGGCGCCGCCATATTCGCCCCCTAAAGCAAACCCTTGCACCATCCGGCAAAAAACAAGCAACGCCGGAGCAAAAACACCGATTTGCGCATAAGTAGGCAACAGGCCAATCGCCACCGTCGCGCCGCCCATGAGCGCTATGGCTACAAGGAACACTTGTTTGCGCCCAAGGCGATCACCGAGACGCCCAAACACGATGGCGCCAAGAGGGCGCGTGACAAAACCAACTGCAAAGGTCAGCAAGGCAAAGATGAACGCCGTTCCCTCATCCACGCCTGCAAAGAATTTTGTTGATAAGATCGTCGCCAAGGCGCCGAAGATAAAATAGTCATAGCCCTCAAAGGCTGTGCCCGCCGTAGATGCGGCTATGATAAGCCGCATCTTTTTTTTGTTATCGCTCATAGATCAACTTTCAAAAAGATTGCAGCTTATTTAGGCGTATAGTCTATCAAGCACTGCCCACCGTTCTGTTGCAGGCTATCGTTTGTGTATTGATGGAACTCAATAAAAATATTGTTCGGGTCACGCGTCGTAATCATCCATGTTTTATCGACGCCGAGCTTCTTCTCGCTAACATCAACGCCTTTTTTAGAAAGTTGCGTGTGCGTTTCCTCGATGTCATCCACTTCAATAGCGAAATGCCGGACAGCCCCTTCTTCACGAGGTTTTAACACCTTGATCACTTCAAGAAATGTGTTGTCCGAAAATGCCAGATACATTCCGATTAGTTCGTCATCATTATTGCGAAACTCGAACTGCTTTTTCAGACCGAGCTTATTATAGAATGCTTCCGTCTTATCCAGATCATCAGTTTCTATGCAAACATGCGCTAACTTTACCATTTTAGCCCTCGCTTAATTCTCACTCGATTTATTCTGGTGTGTCCTGACCTTCAATCCACCAATCCATGTCAGCTACTCCGCGTAGAAATTCACCGCGCTCACTGTCACTTTGAGCAAAAACAGCCTTCATGACATGCTCTGCCGTATTATCGGCAGCCCATCGAAGACGAGACCCGTCAGAGTTTGAAATTTTTACAATAAGCTCCGCCAAGGCGCGCGGACTGTTTCCGCCGCCGGCGCCTTCCTGCATGCTTTTTTGTAACCACTTATTATATTCATAGTATGCTGAACGATGTTCTGGGCTGGCTTCCTCGCCAGAATCCCGGAAAATATTCGTCGCATACTGGCCCGGCTCAACAAGCGCCGTTTTGATGTTCCATCGCGCGATCTCATTGCGATAGCCTTCACACAACCCCTCCAACGCAAACTTTGACGCCGCATAGGTGGCGTCTCCACCCTTTGACGCCATCCCCGAGAGAGAGCTGATATTGATGATATACCCGCCCTCTCTTTCGCGCATGGTTGGAAGGACGGCTTGCGTCAAAAGCGCAGGGCCAAAGAAATTTATTTCCATGACATTTCGAAGGTCGAATTCGCTCTCGTCTTCAAAGGCGCCGATGGGTAAAACACCTGCATTATTGACCAAAACATCAACACCGCCAAATTCCCGGACTACTTTATCAACCAGGGCGGCGAAACTTTTCGGCTTTGCAACATCAAGTTCGTAAAGCGCAAGTTTTAAACCTTCGGCATTTGCCGCCTCTTGCAATTTTTCAACCCGAGACAAGTTGCGCATCGTTGCACAAACTGTGTCGCCAGCACGCGCAAAAGCCAATGCTGTTTCTAAACCAATGCCGCTGGAGCACCCAGTAATCAATACAACTCTGGCCATTCTAACCCTTTTCGATTCTATAAATTATTCAGATCCCAATCAAACATTACGCCAACGGCTTCTTCGCGGCGCCCGCAAGCGATATCATACGCCTCTTTGTACTGCGATGGCGCAAAGGTATGGGTAATCAAGCCTCGCGCATCAATTGACCCCGCCTGCGCCAGTTCAAAATAGAGCGCATCAACGGCTGGTTGCGACCATCCATCACGATCAAGTTGTTCATGGGTTGCAATGATACTGACCCCTTTTGTCATCGCATCGGATGTCAGCCTTTGCTTTGCTGGGAACCCGGTATCGCCAAGAAGAATGACCTTCCCGAAGACTGCCGCCAATGACAAAGCGTCTTTAAACACATCCGGGTTACCAGTTGAATCAATGATGCTTGAAAAGCCCTCGCCACCAGATAGCGCTAACAAATCACCATACTGATCCTTCACAGAACCAAGGCGCGTTTCGACTCGGTCTGGCGCAAGCGACAATCTTTTTTCTGAAAGATCACATAAAACGACGCGCTTCATACCGGCGGCAAGCGCCCAACGCACAGCCATCTGCCCTACCGGCCCCGCGCCAACAACTAGCGTCTCTTCCCCGAGCTTAAACGGAACAGTCTGCGCAGCGCGGAAGGCAATCTTTGCAAAACCGCACCAGATCGCTGTCGAAATATCCATTCCAGACGGAATTAGCGCGCACTCAGAGGCTTGCGCCGCCCAATGTGACGCATGCGCCTTTCGGAAAAATACGCGGTCGCCCTCTTTAATGCCCTCAACCCCATCCCCAACTCGCTCTATTATGCCAACGGCCTGATTGCCAGTTTGAAGCTGAGGAAATGAGAACATATCAGCAAAATGTGACTCTTCAGCATAACGCTGATGCAGCACTGTCGATTCAGTACCTATGCTGATTAAGCTGGCCAGCGTCTTGACCGCAACCTCACCGGCGCCAACAGAAGGCGGTGTGAAGTCTTCAAGCGCCACCTCGCTCTTTTTAGGGAAAATAATCCGCTGCGCCACAACACCCTGCTGTTTAACTAAAGAGGCTATCGCTGCTATCTAACAGTCTTTGGGTGCAGGTTCCATATAGCGACTTTGACAGTCAGTTAGCAAAAACTAATGGCATCCATTAGCTTGCTTTGTCGATATCGCTCTGCCGTTGCCTCACCAACCTTAATAGATAGCCGATTTTAATCTACATACACTCGGCTGCAATTTCTTTTATGGGAACAGATGTATCCGCAATGTGTTCGCGTGAGGGTTCAGCGCCCGCAAGCACCATTTTCTTCGACATCAAAAACTCTGCAGGACTGTTGATTGCATCAACAGCAATAAGTTTATTCTGTTTGAAGTAGAAAATCGCGAATTTTCTCTCCTTAGGCTTCCCGCGTATAACATAAGCGTCATATCCTGTGGAAAGACCGGCTATCTGTAGTTTCAAATCATATTGATCTGACCAGAACCATGGGCAATCTTCAGGCGGACGCGGGCGGCCCAGTATGGACGCAGCCGCTAACTTCCCTTGTTCAATTGCATTGTGAACACTCTCCAGCCGACCCCGGCGGTCATAACAAACAAGAGGGCGACACGCGCAGTCCCCTATAGCGTAGATCGATGGATCGCTAGTCTGGGCGTTTCGATCAACCGTAATACCATTCCCGCACTCAAGCCCGGCATCGCGCGCCAGACCGTCATTTGGTAGAATACCAATACCAATAAGCGCGGTATCCGCCTCTAAGGATTTGCCACTGGAAAGTGATACGGTTTTGAGCGCGCCGCCCTCTCCATGAAAAGCCTCGACGCTTTCGCCAAGCAGAATGTTTACGCCTTCTGTCTTATGCACCGATTGATAAAACTCACTGATCTCCGGGCTGGTGACGCGCGCTAGAACGCGGTCCGCCATTTCAACAACAGTAACATCGAGCCCGATAGTTCGCGCGACTGCGGCCGCCTCTAATCCAATATAGCCTGCGCCAACAATCACCAGCTTACGGCCGGGTTGCATTTCCGGACGGATTTTATCGACATCGGCCAGCGTGCGAAGGTCAAATACCTTGGCAAGATCAGCACCGGGAAAAGGTGCCGGGCGCGGACGAGAACCCGTAGCGATAATCAGACGGTCATAATAGTAAGCTTCACCTTTATCGTCTGTGACTAGTTTATCTTCAGTGTTTATCGCAGTTATACGACTATCTAATTTTAGAGTGACCTTTGCTTGCTCGTACCATTCGGCCGGGCGCAAATAGAGGCGAGTCTCTTCAAGATCACCTTTTAAATACCCCTTCGAAAGCGGCGGACGCTGATAGGGTAACGCCGCTTCTTCCGCGACCATTGTGAGCGCGCCTTCATATCCCCCCTGGCGCAATGATGCTATCGCCTGAGCGGCAGCCTGACCGCCGCCGACGACAACAATTGAATTCACATCACTCATAAATTGTCTCGTATCTAATGGTTCAGGCTTGATCGTCAGATGACTAACAATCTTGTCAATGTTCAAAAATAGACGCTTGAACTTTCATGCGTCCCATCACAATTCACCAATATTGCTTTCTTTTGGCGCATTTTGAACCCGCTATCGCTCTCGCTCAATTCATGTGTATAAGCGCCATTGTACCTGATCGGTTTGTCTCTTCGAAACTCTGTCATTTGAAACTGTGACGACACCGTAACAAGATCACCTTCACGATTATCAATCATAATGTTCGAGACCATATGCGACGTTCGCGGAAAGGGTTGAAGAGA
Source organism: Hyphococcus sp. (assembly GCA_021604605.1). GTDB lineage: Bacteria > Pseudomonadota > Alphaproteobacteria > Caulobacterales > Parvularculaceae > Hyphococcus. Next base: position 3,725 of record BQJH01000005.1, on the reverse strand, counting down.
ATACGCCGCCGGGCTTTTGAACCTCGCAATGCGCACATCACGTAACAACTTATCCTCAAAAATCAGTGACACATGATGAAAGGGATCAGGCTGTTCCCATGATGCTGGCGCCCAGTAGACCCCATCTTCAGTGAACAATTCATTCCACTCCTCCCACTTTTGTTCGTCGAGAAGGCGCGCCTCAAGAAAGAGGAATTGCGAAACGCGGTGATAAAAGAGCAAATCATCTGTCGTCATTTTATGATGCTCCTTCCGACATGTAGCGCTTCCATGCGCGGTACTGATTGCGGAAGGCAAGGTCACTTGAGCCTTTGGCGTATATATGTCCATTACCAAGGTCTTCGTCGCGACCATGGTCACGGTGCATCAAAACCCAATCAGCGCCTTCTGATTCAAGACCGGTTTGCTGACGGCGATAAGCTTCCTGATCATCCGGCCCAACAAGATTGGCGGAAGAATTAATCAAGTTACAATAAAGGATCGAACGCTTGAGCAATTCATCCGGCGCCCCTTTCAGCCGAAACGTCCAGCTTTCAATGACAGTCTTGTCAACGGCGATGGGTTTAACAACCCTCATGGTCTGGATTGCGCCCTTAATCGTTGCGCTCGGATAAAAGACAGTGTTATGCCGGTTTACGGCAAAAATTTCCTCTACCTTTTCTTTTCCATACGCCTTTTCCATGGCCGCATTGTAATCCGGCACATCAGAATACTTCGCGTGGATCGATGTCTTGCCGCCAGAATATCCATGACCATGGTCAAAAGCGTGCAGCCCCATCTCATCAAAGAAGCTATAGCTTTCAGTAAAAGGGGAAATGATTTCAATCGCTGGCGGCGCCGGCTGATCGCCAAGCGATTTCTTGGCGACAACACGCGCCGTTAAACTTGATGATTGATGGGTCACCATCGGGTGCATCAAATCGTTCAGGTTTTCGATGAAAAATTTCCAATTGCTATCATGCTCGTAGCGCATGACGCCGCCTGTGATTTCAAGCTCTCCGTCCGGCGCTCGATCGGCCATATTATCAATAGAAGACGCAACGCCTCCGAGCCAGTCTACAAGGTCTGGCCCTTCCGCAGACAGGCTGGCAAAGACAAACCCACGATAAGAATCGTAGCGCGGAACGCGTTGAACATTTGCATCAGGATCATCACGGTTGAAATCCGTACCATCATAGCCCTGCTCCAGTGGGATCGACAGTAGCGATCCATCCAGATGAAACCGCCATCCATGATAACAGCAGCGCAATTCTTTTGCCTTGCCACATTCATCACCAACGAGTTTGGCGCCTTTGTGCGCGCACCGATTAAACAGAACGTAGATTTCGCCATCTGTGTGCCGGGTCAGGATTACGGGTTGGCGCCCAATAGTAGTCGAATAATACTGTCCGGGTTCTTTTACCTGACTCTCATGCCCCACATAGATCCAGCTCTTTTCCCAGATCCTTTCCATCTCCAGTGCAAAAACAGCAGGGTCCGTATAAACGGACCGATGCACCTTATCATCTTGCGCAAGGTTATTGATGTCGATAGCCTTTGGGCCATTATCGATAAGGGTCGCCATAGTCTCCCTCCTTTAGATTACAACCGAGCCGATGCTCGTGCCGCCACATACATATAAAGTTTGCCCCGTCACGAAGCCTGCATCTTCTGACAGGAAATAAGAAATCGCCGCTGCTACGTCCTCCGGTGCGCCAATGCGCCCTACCGGTATAGAGCCTGCAAGCTTGGATTTACGCTCGCTACCGTCTGGCACTATTTCATGGAACATTTCAGACTCAACGGGCCCGGGTGCGACACAATTTGATGTTATGCCATAACCTCCAAGCTCAAGCGCCCAGGTACGGAGCATGCCGAACATGCCCGCTTTTGTCGCCGCGTAATTTGTTCTCGTCTGTAAACCCAATGCGCCGCGCGATGAAACGCCAACAATGCGCCCAAACTTCTCCGCCTTCATGGCCGGTAACGCAGCCTGAACCAGACTGATCATCGAAGCTAAATGAAGCTCGGTCAGGTAATCAAGGTCATCGACGCTCGCATCCTCAATAAGCGCTGGGCGGATGACCCCGGCATTATGAACAGCAAGCAGAATCTTTTCCCTCCCGGCAAGGTTAGCAAACGCGTCCTGGGTTTCTTTTCTGTTGGCAAGGTCAACTTTTAGAAACGAAAGGTTTGCATGCGTTATTTCCGGCGCGCGCCGTGCAACAGAGACGACCCGTTTTCCTTCTTCAAGGAGGCGAGCGCAAATCCCTGCGCCAATACCAGCGCTGCCGCCCGTAACAACAGCAACGCCATCATGTGCAGCCATGCGTGTCATTTGCCCTCCACCAGCGCAACAACTCGCAACGGACTACCGGACCCCGCTTTGATCTTTAGGGGTGTCGCGATAACAACCGCGCCCTGTGGTGGGAGCTGGTCCAGATTACGCAAACATTGCAGGCCATATTTCCCGGCGCCATGCAGCAAGGAATGCGCCGGATATGGCGGGTCAAAATGTCCGCCCTGCCCAGCATCGGTGCCGATTGTTTCAACGCCGAAGCCAACTACATCACGGGTCTCGACCATGTACCGAATGGCGCTTGCGTCTGGCCCAGGCGAATGGGCGCCATCTTCTTTCAAATTCAAATATTCAGTGGGCCCGCGCTGTGACCAATCAGTGCGAAAGAGAACCCATGACCCCGCCGGAATATCACCGTGTTCTTTTTCCCATGCCTTGATGTGTTCTTCTTTTAGAACAAAGTCTGCATCGGCCAAGGCTTCCTTTGAAAAGTCTAAAACACAAGCCGGGCGAACAAATCCGTTCGGATCAATTGTATCAACCGACCCGTTTGGCACATCTTTTCCCGTCACCCAATGCACCGGCGCATCAAAATGCGTTCCCGTGTGTTCGTTGCAGGAAAAATTTCGCCAATACCAGGCTGGGCCGCGTTCATCATATCGGGAGACTTCTTCAATCCGAAATGGTTGGCACTGACCAAACTCCGGCGGGAGTACAAGCACGGGAAAATCCGGATCGAGCGTATGGGTCAAGTCAACGACCTTCAGCGAACCGGAAATAACGGCGTCTCCAAGTTGTTGCAGTAGCGACATAGCAATCCCTTCCTAATCAGCCAGATTTGTTAGTGTCAGTTCTCGTTCCAAAAGCGCAGGATTTTCCCGCCATCGATCATAGATATCATTTGCGATATCGCCTGAACAAACATCTTCAAGACCTTTTCGCAATGCATACATCACATCGCCAGTCAGTTTTTTGGGTGTAACTTTAGGCGCTGGTAATGGCTGTGACCATTCATCATCAATCGGCCCATGAAAAACATTGACGACCTTTACGCCGCTGCCGACAAATTCAGCCCTCGCATTTTGCGACAAAGAAAGCGCCGCAGCCTGACTTGCAGACGTCAATCCAAAAGCAGGCCGATTGGCCAACGCAAAAATGGAAAGACAATTCACCCAAGCCGTGGCGCTATTAGCGCCATCCGCCCCCCGCGCGCGCATGGCTGGACCCAATGCCTGCAACAATCGCAAAGGCCCGAAATAATTCACTTCCATTTCATCGCGCGCCGTCACCAGATCACGCCGCTCCATCGCCGAGCCGGGCCTTACATATTGGGCCGTGTTAATCAGGATATCGATTTTACCCCCAATAGAACTGGCAAGCTCTCTGACACTATCGGCATCCGCCATATCAAGGGACACGGCTTCCGTATTCTGCAACTTGCACAACG
>BQJH01000004.1 GCA_021604605.1 Hyphococcus sp. | reverse complement strand
CGTTGCGCGGATTATTCACATAGGCGATTTCGGCATCGGTCTTATCAACGATGAGTTGTGCAAGATCACGTACGCGATGGGTCTCTGTCATCTGATTTAGGATCTGCACGCGCTCGCCATGTTGCGGCGGGTTCTCAACAGCGAGTTGAATGCATTTCACCGTATCTTGAATATGAATGAAGGCGCGCGTTTGCCCGCCGGTTCCGTGTACTGTCAACGGGTGGCCAACTGCTGACTGCATCAAGAAGCGATTAAGGACAGTTCCATAATCGCCATCATAATCAAACCTGTTGATGAGGCGTTCGTCTTTACGGGTTTCTGCGGTCTGTGTTCCCCAGACAATGCCTTGATGGAGGTCGGTGACTTTCAAGCCATCATTCTTATTGTAAAACGCAAACAACAACTGATCCTGCGTTTTTGTCATATGATAGATTGAGCCAGGGTTCGCCGGATAGAGGATTTCCTGACGAATTTCCCGCCCGTCATCTGTTTCAATTTTAATCGGCAAATAGCCCTCAGGAATTTTCATTCCTGCTGTACCATAGCCGTAAACACCCATAGTGCCTAAGTGCACCAGATGAGCGTCAATGCCAGACTCGACGATGGCGGCGAGAATATTGTTGGTGGCGTTCAGATTATTATCGACCGTATACCGTTTGTGGTAAGACGATTTCATCGAGTAAGGCGCCGCCCGTTGTTCAGCAAAGTGAATGATCGCGTCCGGTTTTTCCTCTTCAAGCAAATGCAAGAGGCGCGCATAATTTTTTGCAACATTGATATTCTCAAACTGAATATCTTTGCCCGAGGCCTCTCTCCAAGCCTGGAGACGTACTGAGATCGGCTTGATGGGCGTCAGGGATTCAACCTCTAACTCGACATCGATTTTCCGTCGAGAGAGATCATCGATAATGATGATGTCGTGATCCAGATTGGATAAATGTAAGGCTGTTGGCCAGCCGCAAAACCCGTCGCCGCCAATGACTATAATCTTCATATTCGTCTCCATCCCGCCCTCATGATCGCGGGCCTTAATCTCAAGGTCGCTCACATAGATCGTACGGTGGCCATAGGGCAACCCCAACTTCCATAAAGCGCGATGACTATATTGTGCTTGTCTTCAGGGCTTTGACGGTTTGATCAAGCCGAATACGCCAATCTGGCTGGGGCAGCCCGAAATCATGGGCAATTCGGGCACAATTCAGGATTGTATTTTGAGGGCGCTGCGCTGGGGTGGGGTAGGCGCAAGTGGGAATACCAGTAATTTTTACGTCAAGTTTTGAGGCTTCAAATATGCTTCGCGCGAAGTCAGCCCAGCTAACAGAGGGCGCGCCTTGATAATGATAGACGCCACGCCCGGAGGCTCCATTTTTTACCTTGCTGACGATTGTTAGGATGGCGCTGGCGATATCCCGTGCGCTGGTCGGCCCACCGATCTGGTCATCAACGATGTTCAGGTCATTGCGAGTTTCGGCAAGGCTAAGCATGGTTTTCACAAAATTGCGGCTGAATTCTGAAAAGACCCAGGAGGTCCTTAAAATGATTGCACTGGAATCGGCTTCCATGACCGCGCGTTCGCCAGCCAGTTTTGTCCGGCCATAAATATTCAAAGGATTGACAGTGTCGTTTTCCGAGTATGGAGCTAGTTGTTTGCCATCAAATACATAGTCCGTTGAGAGATGAATAAACTTTGCGCCGATGGTTTTGGCGGCTTGCGCCATTTCGAACGGTGCGGTTTCGTTTAATTGGCGAGCGGCTTCTCGCTCATTTTCAGCTTTATCGACAGCCGTATAGGCAGTCGCGTTTATAACAAAGTCTGGCTGATGGTGCTGGATTGCGTCTGCTGCGGCGCCGTGCTGAAGAAGGTCGGTTTCCTTGCTGCCAAGCGCAATAAGGTGAAAGCTATCCGACACGTTATTCTTATACGCCTCGTCTATGAGGGCGCTGGCGACTTGTCCATTGCGACCAAACAAGAGGGTGCGCATGGCTTCCCCTTCTATTTCCCAAGACCGAGGCGGCCGGACGTATCAAATCCACGATTTCGGATTGCATCCCACCAGTTTTTATTGTCGAGATACCACCGCACAGTTTCCCGCATCCCCTGTTCAATTGTCATTTGCGGGGTCCAGCCCAGCTCTTTTTCAATTTTATCGCAGTTTATCGCGTAACGCTGGTCATGGCCCGGACGGTCAGAAACGAATTTGATCAGCGTGTCATATTTTTTGCCTGCGGCGTGTGGCTCCTCTTCATCCAGTATCGCGCAGATCATTTTTACCAGTTCAAGATTGCTGCGTTCTGCCCGGCCGCCAATATTATAGGTTTCGCCAGCGGCGCCCTTTTGCGCAACCAATAAAAGCGCGTCGGCGTGGTCGGTCACATAAAGCCAATCGCGGATATTGTCGCCTTTGCCATATATTGGGATATCTTTTCCTTCGATCGCATTGATCACCACAACGGGGATCAGTTTTTCGGGGAATTGATACGGGCCATAATTATTTGAGCAATTGGTGACGACGACAGGAACGTTGAAAGTCTCGCCCCATGCCCGCGCCAACATATCCGAAGAGGCCTTGGCGGCGGAATATGGTGAGTTGGGTTGATAGGGTGAGGTCTCTGTAAAGGCGCCCGTCGGTCCTAACGAACCAAAAACTTCGTCAGTGGAAATATGGTGGAAGCGAAAGTCATGTGGCGCCGCGCCGCTTTGAACATATGAACGCGCCGCCTCAAGAAGGCTGTAGGTGCCAACAATGTTGGTCTGAATAAATGCGCCCGGCCCGTCGATTGATCGATCTACATGGGTTTCTGCCGCAAGGTGCATGATGGTGTCAGGTTTGAAATCAGCGAACAACGCGGCCATTGCAGCTTGGTCGCAAATATCTTTTTCGGCGAATTGATAGTTCGGATTATTTTGGACGTTCGCGACATTTTCCGGGTTGGCGGCATAGGTAAGTTTATCAACATTCAATACATGATGGCCGCTAGCAATCGCCTGCCGCACCACGGCGGACCCGATAAACCCTGCTCCGCCTGTCACCATTAGGCGCATTTTTGTCTCCTGACGTACCATACACTCGTTGATGAGCCATGTGGATGACTGTCTACCATGGCGGATGGCAAATGAAAGAGTGGTTAAGGCGGGCGAGGTCAAAGCCTTGCCGGTGCGCCGGGCGTGAGGTGACAGTGCTGCAGGCAGCAATATGATAGTAGCTGGAGATCGATGTTATTAAGATTTGCCCTGGTGCTGTGGTGAGGGACCAAGGTTCTGAGGTGTCATAATTGCCATGAGTTCCAGTCAGCTGTTTAATCGTGAAGACCTGCGTAGAGTCACTGCACACTACGCCAAAGGTCAGTTGCAAGAAGCTGAAAAAGAAGTGCGCGCCCTCCTTGAGCGCTATCCCGATGAATATCTCGTTCTAACAGTCGCCGGCGCTATTTATTTAGCGCTTCAGCAATTTGAACAATCGATCTCTATTTATCAGCGGTCGTTAAACGTCAAGCCTGGTGATGCAACAGCGCATAACAATATTGGTGTTGCACTCACGGCGTTGGGGCATGATGAGGAAGCCGTAAAAAGTTTCGAACAAGCGATACGGTTTAACCCCCACTACATTTCAGCTCTGAATAATATGGCTGGTGGATTAAAAAAGCTTGGCCAATTTGATGAAGCTATATTGCGCTATCAAGAAGCTCTTTCTATAGATCCCAGAGCATTAGATGTTTGTTTAAACCTAGCGGTGTTGTTTGTCGAATTAGGCAAATATGATGATGCGATAGAGTATTCACAAAAAGCGCTTAAACTTAATCCAAATTCTGCAGAGGCATATAATAACCTTGGTTCATCCCTAGCGGCATTGGGCGAGATTGAAAATGCGATCAACGCCTACCAGAAAACAGTCTTATTTTTACCCGAAGATGCAAACTCACATTATAATCTTGGTAAAGCACTTGCCAGTCTGGGGCGAAATGTTGAGGCGTTTGAGCATTTTAATAAAGCTCAAATATTAAAGCCAGACGATATTGATATAAGTATCAATGCCGGTGCGGCATTAATTCAGTCAGGGCAACTTGAAAAGGCCCAAGAAACGTTTGAAAAAATACTCGCGATTGATCCTGAAAATTTAGAAGCCCTGAACAACATTGGTATTATTAACGTCAGTCAAGGGCGACACGAGGAAGGAATAAAGTTTTATCAAAAAGCATTATTGCAACAACCGGATCTTGCAAAAACTCATAACAATTTAGCCATTGCTCTAAGCCAGCTAGGCCGGATCGACGAGGCAATTGAGAGTTATGAAAAAGCATTAGCAATAAACCCAGATTATGCCGAATGTTATCGCAATCTCGGAAAGCTGAAAGAATATAAGCCCGAAAGTATTGCTTTCCAGAAGATGAAAGAATTAGCAGACGATGCAAAATCTAACGATGCTGATCGCGCGCAGATTTTCTTTGCGTTGGCGAAATCATATGATGCGCATGGTGACGTAGAGGCTGCATTCTCTTGTTACGAAAAGGGAAATGCTCTTCGAAAAAAAATGCTGAAGTATTCAATCGATCAAGACGTAGAATTGATTGATAAAGTAAAGGCGGTATTTTTGGAAAATGAGGACAGACTGCGCGCTGATACTATTGGCATTTCTAGCGCAACAAGACCTATATTTATCGTAGGTATGCCAAGATCTGGAACGACGCTGACGGAGCAAATTCTCTCTAGTCATTCACAAGTTTACGGCGCTGGAGAGCGGGATGATTTGAACCGGTTGCTAATAGCGGAATTCTCTAAAGTTCAAGTTGAGCTTGATCGTTTAGTCACAGCCGGGCGAAGCTATATTGAAAAAATAGATTGTCTGAACCTAACAGAGAATAATTTCACAGATAAGTTGCCCGCGAATTTTATGTGGATAGGGTTCATTTGTTTCATGTTCCCCCATGCCAAGATCATAAATCTTGACCGAGATCCTAAAGCGACATGCTGGTCCTGCTATCAGCAACATTTTACCGGTAATGGGAATGGATTTGCGTACGATATTGTCGATGCGGCCAAATATTATTGCCTTTATATGGGGCTGATGGAATTTTGGCGGGAAAAGTTCCCGACCAGAATTTACGACCTCAATTATGAAGCGCTAACACAAAATCAAAGGGCGGAAACTCAAAGGTTGCTGGAAAATTGCGACCTGGATTGGGAAGAGGCTTGTATGGAGTTCCATAATTCTGATGGCCCTGTCAGAACTGCGAGTGCGCTGCAGGTTCGCAAACCTATTTATACTGGCAGCTCGCAAGCATGGCGCAAATATGCCGATTACCTTCAGCCAATGTTGAGTGTTTTGCCCAGCTAAAATATTGCTTGTGCGCAAAATGAGCTAGCTGGAAAGTATGGTGGAGCTAGGCGGAATCGAACCGCCGACCTCTTGCATGCCATGCAAGCGCTCTCCCAACTGAGCTATAGCCCCTGATTGTTGCCGGTCTGGGGGCCGGCAGGGTCGTCTTTCTTGTGTCACGCCGAGTATCTAAACATCGCTTTTGTTAGACGCAAGCGACCTCTTAATCGTCGTTACTTGCCGGTTTAACGATCGCTGTGACATCTTCGTCATCGTCATCGTCATCGAGAAGGCTGCTATCGTCTTCTTCGTCGTCATCGTCGATGTCGATATCTTCGATATCACTTAGATCGTCTTCTTCATTGTCCTCATCATCATCGTCTTCATCAAGGCCCGGCTGGCGTTTTGAGGTCGGGGCCTTTTTCTCGGCATCGGCGTTCTCTAGCGAGGTTTCCTGTTCTGGTTTTTCTTCCTCGACTTTTTTCTTGTCTTCACCGATTTCTTCAGCGCGTGTTTTGCGTGGTTTCAAGAGCGACTCAGGTACGAACTCATGGTCACATTTTGGGCAATGTGCTGGTTCTTTATTGAGGTCATAAAACCGCGCGCCGCATTCAGGGCAATCGCGTTTGACGCCGAGGTCAGGTTTCGTCATGGGCTTGGCCGCCATTCTTTAGATAGGTCAAAAAACGGTCTGTTGCCACGAGCGAAGGCCGCTGTCAAAAAGAATAGGCGCAATATGGTGCATTGATAAAGCGGGCGGGTGAAGATGACGGCGCTATTGGGAAAATTGACAGCAAATGAAACTGGCCCGCTGCGAGGGGTGACAACAGCGCCTGGCGATAAGTCCATCTCTCATCGCGGATTGATTTTTGGCGCTCTGGCGGAAGGGGTCAGTGAGATTTCGGGCCTTCTGGAGGGCGAAGATGTTTTGCGTACTGCCGCCGCCATGCGGGCGGTTGGCGCAGACATTGAGCGTCAGGGCGGTCGGTGGATTGTACGGGGCGGGCGTTGGGTGACGCCTGAAAGAGCGATTTATTTCGGTAATTCCGGCACCGGCGCCAGGCTGGTGATTGGCGCGGCTGCCGGGGCAGGGATCGGTGCGACTTTTGATGGGGATCAATCTTTGCGGTCGCGGCCAATGGGTCGTGTTTTGGAACCGTTGCGCCTGATGGGCGTTGAGGCGTCAGCAAATGATGGCTCATTGCCGGTTGAAATTCAGGCCGGACGTGAGCTTCTTGCCATCAACTGTAAGTTATCGACCCCATCGGCGCAGGTTAAATCAGCGATCCTGCTGGCCGGTCTTGGAGCAAAAGGCACAACAAGAGTTCATGAACCGGTTCTTTGCCGTGATCATACAGAACGGATGCTCTCTGCATTTGGTGTTCAGTTGGAGATCGCGGCAGATGGTGAGGATGGGCGTTTCATCTCCCTTGAAGGTGGGCAGCGCTTAAAGCCATCGAACGTCATGGTGCCGGGTGATCCTTCATCAGCCGCTTTTATTGCGGTTGCAGCGGTGATCACACCTGGCTCAGATATCACGATAAAAAATGTGTTGATCAACCCGCTTCGGGCTGGCGTTTACGAAACGTTGCGTGAAATGGGCGCTGACATCACTTTTGACAATAAACGAGAAGAGTGCGGCGAACCGATTGCGGATATTCATGTGCGGCATTCTGTGTTGCGTGGTGTTGACGTGCCTGCGGTGCGCGCGCCGTCAATGATCGATGAATACCCAATCCTTGCTATTGCCGCATCGATGGCGATTGGTGAAACTAAAATGCTCGGCATTGAAGAATTACGGGTCAAGGAAAGTGACCGCATTGCCGCTGTCGAAGCGGGACTTGTTGCTTGTGGTGTTGACGTTGAGAGTGGTGAGGATTGGCTAAGAGTTCGAGGGCAGGGAAAAGCGCCACCCGGCAGCGCTGTAATTAAAACCCAACATGATCACCGGATTGCAATGAGCTTTCTCATTTTGGGCGGCGTTGCGCAAAAACCGGTTGAAATTGACGACGCGTCAATGATTGCAACCAGTTACCCTGGTTTTGTTGAGACGATGTCCGCTCTTGGTGGAAAAATTACTGGCGACTGACAATCTGGTCTTGCCATGCCTATCAAAGTCCAGATAAGTGAAGCCCCGATGGGAAAATCTCGGGCTTCAACACCTTTAATTGTCGCGTTAGACGGGCCAGCAGCGTCCGGCAAAGGTACGCTCTCGCGTCTTATTTCCGATCAGTATGATTTTGCGTACCTTGATACCGGGACGCTTTATCGGGGCGTTGCGTGGTTAGTGCTAAACGACAAACGTGACCCGGCTGATCATGATTACGCCGCTAAGGTGGCGCAAAACTATGACCTCGATAAGATTGCCGGCGCGAATATCCGAAGCCGGGATGTCGGCGCCGCCGCCAGTATTGTCGCTGCGAATAAGGATGTGCGCGCGGCGCTTTTGGACTTTCAGCGCCGATTCGCTGTCTCGCCCCCTGACGGTTTTAAAGGCGCCGTACTGGATGGCCGTGATATTGGCACGGTGGTTTGTCCTGACGCTACGGTGAAGTTTTTCGTCACAGCGAGCGCAAAAGTCCGTGCTCACCGTCGTTGGCTGGAACTTGCCCCTGAGCGGCCTGATCTGGAAGAAGCATCTATTTACAATGACTTGCTGGAGCGGGACGCCCGTGACGCCGCCCGTGATGATGCGCCCATGGCCCGCGCTGAAGATGCGGAGTTGCTAGATACCACTCATTTGTCTATAGACGCGGCCTTCGCGGCGGCGCGCCGCGTGATTGACGGCGTTTTCAGGCAGTGCGGCCCTTAAAAGCGGCTTGCTGGGATAATTTTCCAAAAACGTGTTTTTGTTTCCGTCTATCCGGATATAGCGCCGTCATTTTTGAAACTCGGCTCAATGGTCCGATGGGGGCAACCCGTTGGAAAGACCGCCGGATAAACCGGTAGGCAGGAAAGCTGACTATACCTGGAGACTATGACACTCGTGTCTGTAACTGAAACTTTAAACCCGTCCCGCGACGATTTCGCGGAAATGCTAGAAGCATCCCTTGTAGACCGCGCAGATTTTGAAGAAACGGTTGTAAAGGGCAAAATCACCGCCATCGAAAAAGATGTTGTGGTGATCGATGTAGGCCTCAAAACTGAAGGCCGTGTCCCTGTTAAAGAATTCTCACAGCCCGGCAAACCTGCTGACTTGAACGTTGGCGATGAGGTCGAGGTTTATGTTGAGCGCATTGAAAATGCGCAAGGCGAAGCGGTTATCTCGCGCGAGAAAGCGCGCCGTGAAGAAGCCTGGGATCGCCTTGAAAAAGTGTTCAGCGATAATGAGCGCGTTGATGGCGAAATCTTCAACCGCGTTAAAGGTGGTTTCACTGTTGATCTGGGCGGCGCTGTTGCGTTCCTGCCAGGCAGCCAGGTTGATATTCGTCCGGTCCGTGATGCTGGTCCGTTGATGAATATTCCTCAACCATTCCGCATTTTGAAAATGGACAAGCGCCGTGGCAACATCGTTGTCTCCCGCCGTTCAATTCTTGAAGAGGATCGCGCGGAACACCGTCAGGAAGTCGTTAAAGATCTGAACGAGGGGGACGAGCGCGATGGTGTCGTGAAGAACATCACTGACTATGGCGCGTTCGTGGAATTGGCGCCGGGTGTAGATGGTCTTCTCCATGTTACGGATATGTCCTGGAGCCGGGTCAACCATCCGACAGAAGTGTTGAATGTTAATGACACGATCCGGGTCAAGATCATCAAGATCAATCCTGAAACACACCGGATTTCGCTTGGCATCAAGCAGCTTTCTCCAGACCCATGGGAAGGCGTTGCTGCGAAATATCCGCTCGACGCCAAGTTCTCAGGTAAAGTAACGAACATCACTGATTACGGTGCGTTCGTTGAGCTTGAAGACGGCATTGAAGGTCTGGTGCACGTCTCAGAAATGAGCTGGGTGAAGAAGAACGTTCATCCAGGCAAGATTGTTTCAACATCTCAGGAAGTTGAAGTGATGGTGCTGGAGGTTGACGAGAGCAAGCGACGGATTTCACTTGGTCTTAAACAATGCCTCGATAATCCTTGGGAACGTTTCGCCGAAGAACACCCTGTCGGGTCCGTTCTTGAAGGTGAAATCAAGAACATCACTGAGTTTGGTTTGTTTGTCGGCTTGAATGAAGACATGGACGGCATGGTCCACTTGTCTGATCTTGACTGGAACCGCTCCGGTGAAGAGGCCATCCAAGACTACGAAAAAGGCCAAATGGTGAAAGCCAAGGTCCTTGACGTTGACCCTGAAAAAGAGCGCATCTCACTCGGTGTGAAGCAGGTAGGCTCTGATCCAATGGAAGCGATCGGCGAGATCAAACGCGGTGATGATGTTACGTGTACTGTCACAGCAATTGAAACTGGCGGTATTGAAGTTCAGATCAGCGGCGACGATGGGCCGAAAGCCTTCATCCGTAAATCTGACCTTTCAAAAGAACGTTCAGAACAACGGCCAGACCGTTTTGCTGTTGGCGATAAGATTGACGCCCGCGTCACGGGTATCGATACAAAAACACGCCGCATCAATGTGTCAATTAAAGCACGGGAAGTTGCGGAAGAAAAAGAAGCTGTTCAGCAATTTGGTTCAGCAGACTCCGGCGCATCACTGGGTGATATTCTCGGTGCCGCACTTAAAGAAAAAGAAGATAAGGACTAATTCTAATTATCTTTTTAGATTGGAAAAACCCCGGCCTTCGCGCCGGGGTTTTTTGTGACAGGTCTTATTCTTCTTCGGACTTTTTACTGCATGCCTCGACAATCACTGCCCATGCCGCATCATCGATAGGGGAAACACCGTCGGCAACAGCGCGTTCGCGTGCGCGTTCAATACGCTTTTGTGTGTCAGGGTGGCTGCTTAGCCAGCCCGGGATTTTATGATCTCGCGTATCGTCTTTGCCGCCATAGCTTTGCAGGGCTTCAAATGCGCGGGCGAGGGCGCCGGGATCCATATTGGCTTTCAACATAATTTCTGCGGCAGTTTCATCGGCCAGACTTTCTTGCCGTCTATTATAGCGAAGTTGCCTGATCTGCCCGCCGACCAGAACAAGCTGTTGGGCAATGCCCGAACCGCCGGTGATAACTTCCAGGAGAATCCCGAGGCCGGCGTTCCTGTATAAAGCCTGCATACCGTCGCGCGCTTTCACATGGCCCAACTCGTGCGCGAGGACGCCGACAAAAGCATCTGGATCGTCTTTTAACAGCTCAAGTAAGCCGCTGGTCGCCATAACCTGACCGCCAGGCAGGGCAAAAGCGTTCGGTGCGCTCATGTGCACAAACTGGAAAGTGATGGGAAAACCAACGTCCCCGGTCTCGGCCAGTTCATCCAGTGTCGGCTGCAGTTTGGCGACTGCCTGGGTTGAGGCGCTGCATGTGCGCATCAGTGTTGTTATCTGTGCGGACAGGTTTTTGCCCATGCGCATTTCAAAGTCTTTTGGCGTTGAGTGGGCAAGGGGGCCTGATGCAGCGGGTACGCCGATAAATAAACCTGCGCCGATAATGCCGGCGGCGGCGATCATTGTAATGACAAGGCCTGTCATCCGCCGGCGTTCGCGTGACCCGTCGAAAACTTCTGGCGCTGCTGCGCGCAGGGCTGTTTCAGCCTCGGACCCAAGAACAAGGATTGCATCTTTGTTGCGCCGATGCGTTAAACGCAGGCCATCGCCAGCACCCACTATGTGCGTGAGGTGTTTGTAGGTCCAGACCTCTCGGTGGCCGTCAATGTCTATGACAAGCTGATCTGGTTCCAGGCCTACGGTCGCCGCCTGAGATGCGGCGCTTTTCCCGTCATAAAATTGTGCTGGAAACTGGTTTTCCAAAATCATCAGAAGTTCGAGACGAGATCAAGACCGTCAGCAAGGCCTTCACCCTGACTTGGCGCATCGATTTCGCTTTGCTTGATAGCGTCAAAATCTATCTCCCCTTCGATGGACATGCGGTTGGCGATGCGTTTCCACATCCTCATTTGCGCCGCCATGAAGCCAAAACCGAGGGTGAAAATAATCAACAGCGTATTGGTGATTGAAAGCTCAATGATGTCCCACGTGCTGATCCGGGATGACAGATTTGCGCCGTTGATCCGTAAGCTCTTGACGATCCGCCGGATCATCACAGCTTCATGCCAACTGACAAAAGCGGCGATCAGCAAGGCTACAGGAATAAACGTCCCATAAATATAGCCAACAGCGGCAGGATCGAGTTCAGAGCCATTGGCAAGGCCTTCGGCGCCTGCTGTGGCGATGATGATGCCGATCCAGGCGAAATAGGCGACCATCGTACCAAACCATGCGAGGGCAAAGCTGGCATAGACAGGCTCTTTTGCGGCTTCCGGCGTATCTTCAAAATGAATAGGCTCACTGCCAAAGTAGCTTTTGCTCCACATTTTACGTGACAGCCGTATGCGTGCTTCGGGACCAAACCAACCGAGGGTGATGCCGGTTAAAATTCCATAGCCGAATGCGGCAAAACCATAACCGGTCGCGGAACCGGTTTGCGCAAAGCGGATGCCGCGCAAGCGTGTTCGAGAAAGGTGATATCGCCGCGCAAGGAAGATCGCGATGCCGAAAAGAACGAAGAGCGCTAAATAAAGTGGGATAATCACGATGACGAAGCCCTCAGGGCCGAGGAGAAGCTGGGCTGCGAGGACGAGAGCGGCAAATGGCAGCATCAGGCTGAAAATCGCAATCAGAAATCCGACAAAGAGCTCAAGCCCTTTGCCTGTATATTGCAACGGTTCTCCGCCGACGCTGGTGTCTGACCATAAACGTCGTCGGAAGTGAGTGCGTCCCCAAAACCGGAAAAACGTCAACGTCACGAGGTTAAGCAAGATCGTGTAAAACCCGATCCAAAGCATTGAGCCAATGGTAGAGATGTTTTTTACTTCAAGGCTCTCGGCTTGCCCTGCGCCGTTGTTTTCACTCATCGCCGCCCCTTTGTTTTATTGCTTGAACGTAATTTTGCGCCGAGTATTAGTCAAATGAGCGCCAGAAGGCGTATCGTCCTTATAAATCAAACACAAAGCGCTTGGCGGCATTGTGAGTTAAGGAATAACCATTGCCAGAGTTACCTGAGGTTGAAACCGTGCGACAGGGTTTGGCCCCTGTGATGGAAGGCGCTGTTTTTAAAAGGGTTGAGGCGCGCCGTCCTGACTTGCGCTTTCCACTGCCGCCCGGTTTCGTAAGAAAGCTTACGGGCGCTAAGGTTGATGTCCTGTCTCGCCGGGGGAAATATCTGGTCGTTACTCTGGCCACAGGGGACAGCCTTATCATGCACCTGGGGATGTCAGGGCGCTTTACGATAAGCGAGCAGTCCGACACGCAACCTGGTCAATTCGCCCATAACAACGAAACCGATCAAAAACATGACCACGTGATTTTTCAAATGCGTGGAGCAAGACCAGCGACTGTTGTTTACAATGATCCTCGGCGCTTTGGTTTTATGGATATCGTTAAGTCGGAAAATCTTGAAGAGTGCCGCCATTTCAAGGGAATGGGGCCGGAGCCGCTCAGTAACCATTTTTCAGTCCCAGTGCTAAATGCGGCGCTGCGGGGGAAGGGCGCCTCCATCAAAACTGCGTTGTTGGACCAAAGAAATATAGCGGGGCTGGGCAATATTTACGTTTGTGAGGCGCTTTATCGAGCGGGCGTCTCTCCACGGCGCCGGGCCGCGTCGGTTTATGGCCGCCGCGCAGAGAGGTTATTTCCGGCTATAGTCAATACATTGCGCGAGGCGATCAAAGCAGGCGGTTCCTCGCTAAAGGATTTTGCCAGCGCTGAGGGCGAGCTTGGCTATTTCCAGCACCGGTTTGATGTTTATGACCGGGAGGGAGAGCCATGTAAGGCCTGCGGGGCGGTTATTCAGCGGCTCATACAGGGCGGGCGATCGACCTTTTTCTGCCCTTTCTGTCAACGCTGACATTAAGGAAAAATAAGGCAAAATCTCGTGTTGACGGGGTTAGGGCGGAAAGCTATATACCGCCGTTCGCGCCGCACCGGGTGGCGCTTATATTGAGTGAAAAGACGAATGGCTAACACATCTTCTGCTAAAAAAATGGTTCGCAAAATCGAGCGCCGCACCGCTGTAAATAAAAACCGTCGGTCGCGCGTCAGAACATTTTTGCGCAGAGTTGAAGAAGCTATTGCTTCTGGTGACAAAAAAGCTGCTGATGAAGCGTTTAAGCATGCTCAGCCAGAAATGCACCGTGCTGTAACGAAGGGTGTTTTTCACAAAAGCACTGTTTCGCGTAAACTCTCCCGGTTAAGCTCGCGTATCAAAGCGCTTTCTGCTTAAGCGCTTTTGTTGATGTTTTAAATTTCCGCCACAGTATTCTTTACTGTGGGGTTTTTCTTTTTTCACTTTTCTTATTTCTGGAACGGGCAAAATTTGCGTGATGCATTGATTGCGCGTTAAGCTTGTCTGTGCGTTGTTGCGTCTAAGGTTTTGTTTTTAAAACGCGCGCTAAAAAAAAATAAAAAAACACGCCAAAAAACGAATCATCTATTGACGGTTAACTCTATTTTTTCATACACTGAACAGGTCGATATGACTTATGCGGATTAAATTCGCAATTTCAAGTTCAGTAAAGAATAGAGTACCAGGGGCGGTTGTTGGTAGAATTCCATCATGCCGTGATATGTTATCTTGTTCGAACTTTTTGAGGGGTTACGCGGAATGAACATTGGCATGTTTGATAAATTAATATTTACACAGATTAATGCCTTTTACGCGAAATCATACTCGCAATAGTGTAGCCTTAGAACCTTTAGGCGCTGCGACGCCAAGATAGATCGACAATTGAATATTCTATAATGCGCATTCTTTTGATGCGTTAAGCAAAACGACTGCGCTTTTGCGCGGCGACACCACAATTCGGGCGGCAGAAATATGACAATTTCAAGTGACGAGGGCGGCGGCAATTCCAATGAGCACGGCGCAGCCTTTAATCGGTATTTAGAAGCGCTACGCGGGCGCGTTGGGGACGCAAAATATAGATCATGGTTCCTGGACCTTGGTCTTGCGGAGATGGCGCGGGGGACCGTTATCTTATCGACAGGCTCAGAAGCGAAAAGAGACATGCTCGATCATCGTTTTCTCCCTGTCTTGATGGAGACGTGGCGCGCAGAGATCGGTCCGGTCGAGCAGTTTAAGTTGACTGTACGTAAAACACTGCGTGCGCAGGCGGCTAAAATTAACGCTCGTGAAAAACAGCGCGCCAGCGGCGCCTCAAATGCTGCTGATTTTTCTGCGTCTCCGAAGCATGAACAGGCAATGAGCACGATTGGCGCGCCGCTTGATCCACGCCGTACGTTCGACGCCTATGCTGTTGGCGATTCAAATCGTATCGCGCGCGCTGCTGCCCGGCAGGCCCTCATCAAAAGTGGTCCACGTGAACTGGTTTATATCTATGGGGAGTCCGGCCTAGGAAAAACGCACCTTCTTCATGCTGTTAGCCATGAGTGGAATAAAGACGCGGATCGCGGCGACAGCATTTATGTGACCTATCGCAATCTCATTAATGCGTGTGTTGGGGCTGTGATGTCCAATTCAACACAGGAATTTCATAGGACGTTAATGCAGAATAGTCTTTTTGCATTTGACGATATTCACCTTCTGCAAGGTAAAGCCCGGACCCAAGAGGAGTTACTTATTGTGATTGATGCAGCGCTAGATAGTGGTAAACAAGTTGTCATCGCCGGTGAATTGCCACCTAGTAAACTTGCTGAATCCGGCATTCAAAAACGACTTGCGGACCGTCTGGCTGGCGGCTTGTGCGCCCCAGTCCATATGGCTGATGAAACGCTGCGGCTCGATATTTTGAAAAAACGCGTTCTTTCCAGTGAAGCTCAGTGCCGCATTACGGATGAGGTTCTGGAATTTATCTCCCGCACCTTTACCCAAAGCACCCGCGAGACTATCGGCGCTTTGAACCAGCTCTTGTTGATGTATGGCGACGAGGCGACCGTGGTCGATATGGATGAGGCGAAAACTATCCTGCGCTCTCGTCTGGAAGACCGCCGCAAGTTCGTCACGCTCGACGATGCTATCGCGGCTGGGGCGGAAGCGTTTGGGCTGAAATTGGAGGATATGACCTGCCGGTCACAGCCACAACGCATCGTTCGCGCCCGCCATGCGGTGGTCTGGTGCGCTCGTGAAGTGCTCAAGGAATCGTTCCCGCGGATCGGTAAGGCGCTGAAAAGGGACCATACCACGGTGATGTCCAGCTACCGCCGGGCGCAGGCATTGCTGGAACGCGACAAGGCGTTTCAGGACGGTGTGAAGCGTATTCGTGAGGCGCTTGAAGATTAATTTTGAGGCTTTGAAAAACCCTCTAAAATCAACGTGAAAATTGCTGTCGCCAGCGTGGGAAATTTGCGCTGGCGCTAGCTTTCTTATGGGCTTTTCGGCTATACTCTGAGTGTTATTCAACACTGGCGATTCTCCCTTGAGCCAGCGCCGTGAGGCGATCAGCCGAAGCTATGGTGACGCGAGTGAGAGCGCCAATTACCAGATGATTCCGAGAGAGCAATAAGCAATGAAAGTTACGATTGAGCGGTCCGCCCTTTCAAAGACATTAGGGCATGTGCAGAGCGTTGTTGAGCGACGCAACACCATTCCGATTTTGTCGAATGTTTTGTTGCAGGCTGATGGCGGCGCGCTGACCCTGACCGCGACGGACCTCGATATTGAGGTTTCTGAACAGGCTCCGGCTGATGTGATTGAAGCGGGTGCGACGACAGTGTCTGCGTTGACCTTGTTTGAGATCGTCAAGCGGCTTCCTGATGGCGTGCAAGTTTTGCTCGAATTGTCAGGCGATAAAGGGCGCTTGCAGGTTTCGGCCGGGCGTTCGCAATTTGCTCTAGCTGTGTTGCCGGAAGATGATTTCCCGGGGTTAACTACAGAAGATCTGGAAACGCGCTTTTCTATGCCGACAGATGATCTGCGGCGTCTGTTGCAGAAAACGCGCTTTGCGATTTCACAGGAAGAGACGCGCTATTATCTGAACGGGGTCTATTTCCACGCCTACACAGACGGCGACACGCCTTTGTTGCGTGCGGCCGCGACGGATAGTCACCGATTGGCCCGCCTTGATGCGCCACTGCCGGAAGGTGCGGAAACCATGCCTGGCGTTATCGTCCCCCGCAAAGCGATTGCTGAGCTGTCCAGATTGCTGGAAGACGCAGATGAAAATGTCGAGATTGCAGTCTCGCCCGCGAAAATTCAGTTTGGTTTCGGCCCGGGCAAGCTGATTTCAAAGCTGATTGATGGTTCATTCCCTGACTATGAGCGGGTCATTCCGAAAGGAAACGCGAATATTCTGCGCGTTGAAACAAAAGATTTTGCGCAAGCTGTCGATCGGGTCTCAACCGTTTCTGCTGATCGGACGCGTTCGGTCAAGCTCGGTCTTGAGGCCGATAATTTACGCCTGACCGTCAACAACCCGGAAGCGGGTTCTGCGTTGGAAGAACTTTCCGTTGATTATGGCGGTGAGCCAATCGAGATCGGGTTTAACGCCCGGTATCTTCTCGATGTAGCGCAGCAAGTTGATGGTGAAACAGCGACGTTCCGCCTTGCTGATCCATCTTCGCCAACGGTCATCGTTGATGAAGAAGACCAGCGTGCGCTTTATGTCTTGATGCCCTTGAGGGTTTAGTGTGAGCCAAACGGCGATCAAAATACAGGACGACCAGATGCGACCCGCACACGATAAGTGTGAGGGCGCTGATGTCATTATCCGTCGCCTGACGCTGACGGATTTTCGCTCTTATGCGCGACTTGATGTTGCATTTGATGGGCGTCCGGTCGCGATTGCTGGCGCCAACGGCGCCGGTAAGACAAACCTGCTTGAGGCGATCTCGTTGATCGGACCGGGCCGGGGCATGCGCCGGGCGCGTCTTAATGAGTTGCCGCGTATAAATGGCGATGGCGGATGGGCCGTGTCGGCGCTGGTTGATGATCAAGGCGATGAAAGAAGATTCGGTGTCGGCGCTGTTGCCTCGCGTCCTGACCGGCGCGTGTGCAGGCTGGATGATGCGGCGGCTTCCGGGCCGGGCGCCTTTGCGGAACATTTACGGTTTTTATGGCTGACGCCAGCCCAGGACCGTCTCTTCATGGAAGGCGCAGGGGAGCGTCGCCGTTTCTTTGACCGGATGACCCTGGCGCATGATCCGGCCCATGGTAAAATGTCTTCGAGTTATGAAAAGGCGATGCGTCAGCGCCAGAAACTTCTTGAAGAAGGCGGCGGGGACGATCATTGGCTTTCAGCGTTGGAAACTCAAATGGCCGAAGCGGGCGTCGCTATCGCTTCTGCACGCAGGGAAACAGCGGCCTTGCTGGCGGCGGCGGATGTTGCAGGGAGTGAAGCCTTGTTTCCGGCAGCCGATATCGCCCTGGAAGGTGAGCTGGAAACAGCGTTGGCGACGGTCAAGGCGGCTGATGTTGAGGAAGAGTTCAACAATAAGCTGCGCGCCCGGCGGCGTCTGGACCGTGACGCAGGGCGGGCCTTGGCGGGGCCTCATCGCAGTGACCTTCTGGTGTCTCATAGAGAAAAAGGCGCCCCGGCGCGGCTTTGTTCTACTGGAGAGCAAAAGGCGCTTCTGATCGGCCTTGTGCTGGCGAATGCGCGGGCGTTGAGCCGAACATCCTATACCGCCCCGTTAATCCTTCTACTCGACGAGATTGCCGCCCATCTCGACCCAGACCGCCGTGCTGGTCTGTTTTCAATTCTTGGCGATCTTGGATTTCAAACATTCATGACGGGAACGGATGAAAGTCTGTTTTCTGCATGGGGCGATGGCGCCCAATATTTTGAAGCGCGCGATCATGCGCTTCATGAAGCAACATTAAAGTAAGAGAGAAATAAAATGGCGAATTCCGCCGCGCCGCAAGAAGAGTATGGCGCTGACTCGATTAAAGTTCTCAAAGGTCTCGACGCGGTGCGCAAGCGTCCGGGCATGTATATTGGCGACACCGATGACGGATCGGGCCTGCATCACATGGTCTATGAAGTCGTTGATAATGCGATCGACGAGGCGCTTGCTGGCTATTGCGATACAGTGACAGTAACATTGAACGAAGATGGGTCTGTCACTGTAACGGACAATGGTCGCGGCATTCCGACGGCGATCCACGCGGAAGAAGGGGTGTCTGCGGCGCAAGTTATTATGACCCAGCTTCATGCTGGCGGTAAGTTTGATCAAAATTCCTACAAAGTTTCTGGCGGCCTACACGGTGTCGGGGTTTCCGTTGTTAATGCGCTCTCTGAAAAGCTGGATTTGCGCATTCGCCGGAACGGCAAAGAACATTTCATGACGTTTAAACTGGGCGAGCCGGAAGGTGACCTCACAGTGGTTGGCGATGCGGTGGAGACCGGTACAGAAGTAACGTTCCTGCCGTCGGATTCTATTTTTACCGGTACTGAGTTTGACTTCGATACGCTTGAGCATCGTTTGCGCGAGTTGGCGTTTTTGAATTCTGGCGTCAAGATTTGCCTCATCGATAAGCGCCATGTCGAAGTGTGTGAAGAGGAAATGATTTATGATGGCGGGCTGGAAGCGTTTGTCCGCTATCTCGATAGCTCAAAAAATGCGCTCTTGCCTGGGCCTCTTTCTTTTACATCTGAAAAAGACGGGCTGACTGTTGATGTAGCGATGTGGTGGAACGACAGCTATCACGAAAAGGTTCTTTGCTTCACCAACAACATCCCGCAACGTGATGGCGGCACACACCTTGCGGGCTTTCGCGCCGGGTTGACGCGGATCATCAACAATTATGCGCAAAGCTCCGGCATCGCCAAGCGGGAAAAAGTATCGCTAACAGGTGATGATGCGCGCGAGGGCCTGACCTGTGTTTTGTCGGTCAAAGTTCCTGATCCAAAATTTTCGTCACAAACAAAAGACAAGCTGGTTTCATCGGAAGTGCGCCCGGTCGTGGAGAGCGCCGTCAATGAAAAGCTTGGTGAATGGTTTGAAGAAAACCCTGCGGATGCAAAACGTGTCGTGCAGAAAATTGCTGAAGCGGCAGCTGCTCGGGAAGCAGCCCGTAAAGCGCGGGAATTAACGCGGCGAAAATCTGCGCTGGATGTAGCGTCCCTGCCGGGCAAGCTCGCTGACTGTCAGGAGCGCGACCCGGCGAAATCAGAAATCTTTATTGTGGAAGGGGACTCTGCTGGCGGCTCGGCTAAGCAGGCCCGCAACCGTGAAAACCAGGCTGTGCTGCCATTGCGCGGTAAGATCCTCAATGTTGAGCGCGCGCGCTTTGACAAAATGCTTTCAAGTCAGGAAATCGGGACGATGATCACCGCCCTTGGTACAGGCATCGGGCGAGATGATTTCAATGCAGATAAATTGCGCTACCATAAGATTGTCATCATGACCGATGCTGACGTGGACGGCGCCCACATTCGTACGCTCTTGTTGACGTTTTTCTTCCGTCAGATGCCGGAACTGATCAAGCGCGGGCACCTCTATATCGCACAGCCTCCGCTCTACAAAGTGTCACGCGGAAAATCCGAACAATACCTTATTGATGATGCGGCGCTGGAAAACTATCTCTATGCTGAAGGGCTGATTGACGGCGCGCTGGTTCTGGCTGGCGGTGAAACGATCGTCAGTGCAGACCTTGAAGATATCATTGCCAAGGCGCGAAAAGTCAGCGGCGCCATTGCTGATTTTCCGGCGCGGCTGTCACGCGATGTGATCGTTCAAGCGGCGTTGGCGGGCGCCTTGCGCGAAGCCGGAGATGATGCGGCTGAGGTGGCAGGTCAGGTGGCTGAACGGCTCAATATGATCTCGGAAGAATATGAACGGGGTTGGACGGGCATCGTCGATGAAGATGGCGGCTATATTTTTGAGCGGGAAGTGCGCGGCGTTGTTGAGCGCCGGGGTTTGAGCCGCGACGTCCTCATGAGCGCAGATGCGCGCCGCGTGCAGAGCGCGATGGAAGCGCTTATTCCGATCTTCGCAAAGCCCGCCATTTGGACGCGTAAAGATGATCGCCTGGAAATTTTTGGCCCGGAAGGATTGCTCCATGCTGTCCGGCTTGCCGGTGAGAAGGGTGTTTCTTTCCAGCGCTATAAGGGACTGGGGGAGATGAACCCGGAACAGCTGTGGGAAACAACCCTTGACGAGAATGCACGCGTTCTCCTGCAGGTGAAGGTCAAGGAAGCGGACGACGCGGACGATATATTCTCCCGGTTGATGGGCGATGTCGTTGAGCCGCGCCGAGCGTTTATTCAGGACAATGCGCTAACCGCAGAACTGGATGTCTAGAGTGTATCGCGAATAAGTGTCTCGTGGATAGTTGTGATGGGCTACAGAAGAGAAGCCTATAGCGTTTTCGCGATACTGGATATGCGTGAAGCGCTATAGACGTTATTCTTCGCCAACAGCCTGCAACAGATCGCCAATGTCATCGCCTGCTTCCTGCAGGGTGTTGTCATTGGCCGCTGTCTCAAGACCATAACGGCTGACTTCAAAACCCATCGCCGCCAAAAGGGCGGGCACTGAGTTTTCGCCGCCAACAAGGTGACCGGCGCCAACGGCGACCATGGCTACGCCACTTTCTGCATTCATCACTTGGGCGATTTCTTCAGCCCAGGCTTTGTTACGGTCAACGATTAGGGCTTTGTAAGCCTCTGGGTGATTGTCGCGCATTGATGTAATCATTTCATCTTTTAGAAAGTCCACATTGCCAGTACTCCAAGCCTCAAGCAGTGAATACATACCTTCTTTTTGATCTTCCCAGTTTTCAATTGTCTCAACTAACATATTCATCTCAGTTTCAGGCGATAGATTAGCAAAGAAGCTTAATTGTTGGCTTATCGTTTCAAAAAATTGCATTTTTTTGCCGTTGCCTCGCGCTTCGCCTGTAAGCGCGCTTTCAACGCCCGATTCTGGATTAAAACCCAGGTCTTTTATAAATTTGTAAGACAAAGAAAGAGAGGCACGCCAGGGTCTCAACGTATCGATACCCGATAGTGGAAGGTTTAGTTCTGATACGATCTGACGAAACTTTGTTGCGTTTTCATCAGTCAGCAGATTAGTAATTCTGCCGCCATCCGGATTAATGCCTTGCGTCATTATTGCGTGTGTAGCTTTGGCTGCCTCATTTGCATTATTACTATCTACTTCAAAATAGACCGTTTCAGCTTTTTTAAAGGCTTCTTCAAAAGCGGGTGTGCGCCATTTTAATTCCGGGGGAAGAATATGAAATGTGCCTAGCAGGAAAAATTCTGAATCAGCATCCGTCACGCGCCACATGGCCGGTGTGCCGATATTTTCATCTACTGTTGCTGGCGCGTTATCGCTTGGCGCGGCGTTCTGGAAAGAGCTCTGGGCGACACTCTGTCCGGTTAATAAAGCTGTGCTCAAAAGCGTCGCGCAAAACTTCGAAAATCGCATTGTCATCTTCCTGTACCCCGGCGCATAGATGCGCTTACTAACTCTCGTAAAATACTATTCTATCTGTCTTTCAAATGATCTAAAAGGCCAGCTTGCCTCATGACAGAGTGAATAATGTATGAGCGGATAATAACGTTGAAATAGGGCGTTTACGAGGCAGATTTGCTCGAAAACCTCTTGTAGGGTGCGGTCGCTTTGCGCAGCTAATCCCTGTAGTTTTGCGTTTGCTGGGTGCTTGCCGATACCACCCTGATCGCGTACACCAGCCTCCGATCTCGGCATGCACCCGTAGCTCAGCTGGATAGAGCGCTGCCCTCCGAAGGCAGAGGTCAGAGGTTCGAATCCTCTCGGGTGCGCCATTGTCTAACATACGGATAATGCTTAGTTATTAGGGTGCACTATTCTGAAGCGTGGAACTCTTAGGTAATTGTCATGTATTGACTTTTTACAAATTCAAGACGGTGATAGACAACCCTTGAAACGGTAGCACATCATAGTGACAAAGTATCCGACGCCCATAATCCCAATTTCAACGGAACTAGCTACGGCAGCACAATACGCTCTCGAATCCCTTCGGGGCAGCAATAGCCTGGACACAAACTTCCCTAAAGAAGCAGTGTCACTGATTCTACGTTCGCTGAGTAAGGCCGAATTTGGCACACTCGAATCTTTCTCGCTCTCGGTCGAGTACTCTTATGCGAGACTCCTCTTAACATATTCAAGCTTCTACAATCTCGAACTGATAAGCGACGCGGGTTCAGCATCTGCCATATTCGAATTTGAAACCTTCGAAGGATACTTTGCCCACCTGATTCTAGCTATCAAACGTGCTCGCGAGTCGCTCGTAAAGTCGGAAAGTATTAGCACAACAATGCCTCTCGCTTCATTGTCACAACTGACAGCACTTTCTTCTACACACACAAGCAAGATTTCTCACAATGCCAAAAAAATTCGTGCAGTAGTTTCTCAGTTAGAGTCTGGAAACTTCAGTGGAAATGAAGACGAAGTATCAATTCTTGCGGACGTTTCCAAATTGACTCTACTCGTCGAAGCTGAGCATACTTTCCCGAAGCGATCCCTACGATTATTGGCAGGGCTCAGTGATTTGATTGCTGAATATCCGAAATTAATTCGTCAAATAGGGCGCGGTATGAGAGCGGTCTCCGCCGGTATGTCAAAACTGTTTGAACGGCTTGAAAAATTTCAGAAAACCTTAAATGAAGCGATTGTCTCAGTAATTGATGAAATAGGTACTGACCTAGTTAACTACAAAAGCGATAAAGAAATTCTAGACACCGCACTTCTGCCCGACTTTGATTTTCAAATCGATGTTACAATTACGTATGTTTTGGGAGTGCATATTCGCGCATCCAGAAAAATATCTGCTTTGGCTGAACACTTCTCAGCGAATATTTATCTAGTCAGGTCAGATGATGAGCAGTTTGCGAAAGTCGGACGTATTGCTGATGCAAGAAGCCAGCTAGACCTACTCATGCTTACTGCCTCAAACGGCGTAAGTTTAAGGATTGGTGCTATTGGTCAAGATGCAAGAGAAGCATGCATCGCAGTAAAAATGTTAATTGAAGCTGAGTTCTTTCAAAGGTCCAAAGGAGATATTGAGGGGGCGAATGTTCTCTTTGAAGATATCTATGAGGACTCGAGAAAACCGCGCAAGAAATAGAAATGATTTGCCTAGGTTCGTGTTTGACCCAAACACCACTGCGCCAAAAGCTTGAAACTAAGCAGTTTGCCATTGCCGTTTCCTCACTGTTTCCCAGTTCTGCTTTTCACCCGCCCCGGTGCGCCATTAGTGTGTTGGCGCTTTCCTCAGACGCAAACCCAGCGCTAAATTATTGGCCAATTTCAAACTGAGACAATACCCTTTTCAATACACCGTGCTTTCAATACCAGGGCGAGATAAAGATTGTCCTGTGGGCAAGTGCAACACATATCAATAGGCGTCATATTTTTTAGCTGTGAAATTTTTGCGCAAAAACTGAGCGCGTGGGATGGCTATCAGAGCAAGTGCATTTTGGGCATGTGGTCCATGAGAAAAACTCATCAGATTTACCAAATGCTTTATGGAAAATTTGCCGTGGGTAGGAATAGATTGTTAGCTGTACAAGAAACGAATGGAGTTGGTTCGTGACCCTAACGAATGATGACGCTGACCTTTATGAGACGGCGTATGCAGCCGCCCTACAATATATGAATGAGATGCCCACGCGCCCCGTCGTTCCGACAGCGGAAGCGATAGATTGCCTGGAAAAACTTAAAGAACCAATGCCTGACCATAGCACCAATCCAAAAGCGGTAATTGAAAAACTGCATGAGATTGGGGCGCCGACAACGGTTGCCACAACAGGGGGGCGTTATTTTGGCTTTGTGGTTGGCGGTGCTCTGCCCGTGTCGATTGCAGCAAATTGGCTGGCCGCAACATGGGATCAAAATGCGGGGACCTGGGTTCTTTCTCCTATTGCGGCGGAGTTGGAAGATATTGCCGGGCAATGGCTATTGGAATTGTTTGATTTACCCAGAGATACCGCGTTCGGATTTGTTACCGGCGCTACAATGGCAACGTTCTCATCCATTGCGGTTGCGAGATCTGCTTTGCTGAGGCGTCGCGGCTACGACTTTAAAGCCGATGGCCTGATGAAGGCGCCGAATATTCGCATTATAACAAGTGAAGAAGTTCATCCGACCAATCTCGCCGCACTTGGTTATGCAGGCTTTGGCCTTAATCAAGTAGAATACGTGCCGACTGATGATCAGGGTCGCATACGAGTAGACAGCCTACCTGAACTTGATGACCTTTCGATTGTGATTTTACAGGCGGGCAACATCAATTCTGGCTCCTTCGATGATTTCGGTCAATATGCAGAATTGCCAGGCGGGCAGGGGCGTGGGTTCATGTGGACGGTGCCTTTGGCTTATGGGCGCGGGTCAGCGAAAGTAAAAAACATTTTGCCGATGGGCTTGAGCTGGCAGACTCGTGGAGTGTCGATGGCCATAAATGGCTTAATCTCACACATGATTCTGCGGTTTATTTCAGTAGAGACGCCGAGGCCGTCCATGATGCTTTTGGCGTATCAGCAACATACCTTATGCGCGATGAGAATCGGCAGGGGAATAACTTCACGCCGGAACTGAGCCGGCGCGCACGGGGTATTGAGTTTTGGGCTGCGTTAATGTCCCTCGGAAAATCTGGGTTACAACAAATTGTAGATCGTTCATGCGCGCACGCACAAAGATTGCAAAAGGCATTGAAAGTATTGGTCTAAACGTATTGAACGACGTAGTGCTAAATCAGGTTGTTTTGCCGCTGATACGGAAGAGCAAACCCACATTGTTCTTAAAGAAATTCAAGAAAGTAGTGTGATGTAGCTCGGCCCCACGACATGGAAAGATCGATATGCCATGCGCATCAGCATGTCACTGGCGGCGACAACAGAAGATGATGTCTTAAAGGGTCTCGAAGTTATAAAAAAGGCGTATGCTATTTCTCTTGGTGGGTAAAACGATCGCACAGGGTTCAATAAGGCTGGCCTTGCGCACAAAAAAGCGCCCGGCATTTCTGCGGGCGCTCATCTAAAACCGAAGTTGGATTATTTATTCGGCTTTTAGGTCTGAAGCTGATGATTTGCCGCGCTGCTCTGTGATTTCGTAAGAAATCCGCTGGCCTTCAGCCAGTCCTTGCATGCCAGCGGCCTGCACTGCGGTAATGTGTACAAAGACGTCTTTGCCGCCTTCATCTGGTTCGATGAAACCAAAACCCTTTGTGGCGTTAAACCACTTCACGGTACCTGTAGCCATTTTTTGAAGTCTCCTTTTATGGCGTAATACGGCGCCAACTAAACGCCGTGATAGGCAACCATGTCTTGGATCTTCAATCGGCTGGCCGAAGGCAAGTCTCTTAAAAGTCGGCCAAAACAAAGTCGCGGACGGCACTAAAGCGTTCGCAGAAGCTGGCGTCAAGGGTGTTTGAAACGCCTTTTTTATTTCAAATTGATGGTAGTTTGAGCGTTGAGATAGTGTTCACGGTGCTTTAAGCGCGCCACGCCCTTCGTTGCGGATTTGGTTGTTTTCAATCACTGCCGCCATCGGTGTTGCGTTGCGCAAAAGTGTTGCGTTTGCACGGTGATTAATAATCTGGTTGCCGGAAATTTCTAGCGAAATTGCTGCGCCGCCGCGTGACAGATCATAGTTGATTATTGTTGCATTACTGGCTGACGCTGCCTGTGTAATACGATTACCGCTTATCACAACGTCGCCGCCTTTGGAGGCGTCCAGGGCGTAGCTTGTTTCGCCTTCTGCATCGTCAAAGACGGTTCCTGTGATCTTCGTTTGTGCTGCGAGTGATTTCACATGATGGCCGATTTTTGTGCCGATAAACTCGCTTGCATTAATTTCGAGTGAGGCGGCATCGACAACATAAATCCCATGGGAATATCCGTCACCATGACCGTTCTCAATAAAGGATGAACCGGTGATCTTGATGCGCCCATCTTCGGTGCCGGTTGAAAGAACGCCATTTTCATTGTTGTTAAATCGACAGTTGATGATTGTCAGGTCCTCGCCGTCATGACGGATGCCGGCGCCGTTGAGATCCGGTGAGGTTGCGCCTTTAAATGTGATGTTCTCGACATGAAGGTTCGCGCCGGGGAGAGGGTTTAGTATGCCCTTTTGGGTTGGCGCGGAGGAGTAAAAGATAACATGACCCCGACCAATCAACATCGTGTCATGGGGTATTTTGACATCCGTCAGGTCATACCGGCCTGCTTGTACGATGATCGGCAAGGCGGATTCATCACGGATTGCTCCAATAAGGGTTTGTTCTGTGTCAACGGAGATCTCAAGCAGGGGCGCCGGAGCGGCGCATGAAGAGGTAACCGGTGCAAGGGCGAGGGCAAAGAATATGAAGAACCGCAGCATGGCTTGGAGTGTACCCGAAAGAGGCGCAGAAATCCCTAAAGTTTTCTCGCAAGGTTATTAACTTTTTCCGGGTTTGTTCGTCGCTTCAGCGGCCTGCAATAAAGCCTCGGCGAGGCGGGCAGGCGGCAACGCGCCGGAAAATCCGGCCCGCTCATTAATGATAAAGGTCGGCACGCCGCTAACCCCTGTCTGGCGAAAGGCATCCGCCTCTTCCCGGATTTCTTTTGCGCTTTGATCGTTCTGCAAGTCGCGCCGCGCATTGTCCGCATCAAGTCCGGCATGATCGGCAATTTGAATGAGCGTTTCCTCATCGCCGATATCTTTTCCGTGATTCCAATAAGCGTTGTAGAGTGTTTCTGCGAGGCGCTCTTGCGCGCCGTCATAATGGGCGAGCCTGATCAATTGATGGGCCTTTAATGTATTGGGCAGATGTGTTGGTCCCAGAGGATCAAAGGTGAAGCCCGCGCCAGCTGCCGCCGCCTTCAACGATAGCACCATTTCAGCGCGTTGTTTCTCATCGGGGAACTTTTTTGCGTAATAGTCTTTGCGGTCAACGCCTTCTACAGGCGTATCGGGATTGAGCTGATAAGCGCGGATGCGCGGCAACACCTGAAATTGACCCTTGATACGGTCTCTTGCATTTTGAAAGGAGCGCAAGCCCACATAACACCATGGACAAACCGGGTCCGAGACGATGTCAACCAACAGGCGAGGGCGTTCCGGCATAGTCTTTGTCATTGGCCAAATCCTTTGAGCCGTTTCAAAAAATCCTTGATCGATTAAAACCCAACGACCCATGCAGCATTTGCCGGGGTCTTGGCGTTCAGGACATCGCGATAGGCTGCGTCAATGGCTTCCGGACCAGAAGCCG
This sequence comes from Hyphococcus sp., assembly GCA_021604605.1. Lineage (GTDB taxonomy): Bacteria > Pseudomonadota > Alphaproteobacteria > Caulobacterales > Parvularculaceae > Hyphococcus. Next base: position 2,185 of record BQJH01000004.1, on the reverse strand, counting down.
TTTTGATTGCCAGCCAGTTTCGACTTTTGAGTGATGCTTGATGCCAGAACAGGCCAGCGCGTTTTTCAAACTCACCGGGCCCCCAGTCCTTGGTGCGTTTTTGGATATGTCCCGGGGCAAAAAACATGGCGCTGCGCTCTGAAATAAAATCCGGCCCCATTTTATTGGCGTCAAAATGTGTGACGCCAACATTGGTTGTGTATTTCATATTGTCGCCGAGATGTTTGTGCAAAGCGCCCAACACGTCGCCATTGCCGGACATATCAACAATAACAGTGGGCGTCTTAGCGTCGACTTCGTTGATGGCGTCATAGGTCAAAACTGTGTCGTAAAGACTAAGGGCCGCGACGGCTGCTTTGTTGCGCTCGGAGGTTAAGCCGACAAGGGCAGGGCGTGATGCGTCTTCTGTGATCGCGTAGGCCGTCCCGATAGCGGTTTTGCTGGATGCGCTGGGGATGATGACCTGTTGCGCTCCGAACCAGTCATTATCCAAAAGGAAATCGTATAGGCAAAAAGACGTCGCATAGAGCGGGAACAGAACCATCCGTTCATCATCCATGTCGCCATCATAGCCCTGCTCGAACGTCACACGTTGGTAAGAATTATAAACCGGCGGCAGCTCTTGGCGATGCGTCGCAGCGTCCAGCAGTCTTGTTGGTTGCACCTTGCCCGGCGCCATAATCAAATGGCTGCCCATAGGCCAATACCCATAGAGGCGTTCTCCGACATTGATCTCATCATGTCTGGACTCGATAACATCTGCAAACCCCCAAACCGGGATAATGCCCCAAGCTTTGTCTTCTACAGGAAAAAACTTCCAGTATCCGATGCGTTCACCAACAACGCCGTATGTGATGTTGTTTGCGGTGAACGCGAAGCGATCGACCTTGGCGATGATTTCGCCGTCTCCGAGCGACGTCACTTCCCGTTCTACAAGTCGGGTCTCGTTGAGATCGGTTTTGCAAACCTGATATTCGGTAATGGTGGTCATCGGAGGGATTCCTTCATGAGTATAGGGCGCAGATTAGGCGCGCGTGAATGTCCACGCAACGTCGATTGGCGCCTCACAACATATACTCAGGGTTGAATCGGCGTGCAGTAAAAAACAACCCAGAGAGGGTATTCTTTCATAAAACCCAATGTTGGTGGATAGATATCCACACCCCCCTTAGTTGCCCTTATACTATGTGCAAACAATGTTGTGTAAAGGAACAGTGGTGTACGGATTAGCTATCATTTTCATCAATCAGAGAGAACTCTCCCGGAGTGAAACTGCTTTGGTCGAGTACCATACGCACGGCAGCCGCCTCTTCGCCGCGCCCGAGAGAAAAGAGCGGTGCTGTTTCTCCGGTTTTTATAAAGCCGATTTTTTCAAGCACCCGCCCCGACGCCGGATTGTCGATAAAATATCCAGCGGTAACAGTTTTGACGCCAAGCCTTTGCAGCGCAAACTGCGTGATCGCACGAGCGGCTTCGCTGGCGACCCCAATGCCCCGATGATCAGCGCCAACCCAATATCCTATCTCGGCCGTATTTTCGGCGTTTTTGTCCGCCCCGCAGCAACCGATCATGATTTCCCCAAGGCAGATCGCAAACGCAAATTCAGTCCCTGTCAGGGCTGCCTCTTCAAGGTGCTTTGTAAAGGCAGCCGCATCTTCAAGGGAATAGGGGTGGGGGATGCGCGCGGTGTGCCGGGCGATGGTTTTGTCATTGCACAATCTTGCAAAATCAGGCGCGTCATCGCGCGTGACAGAGCGGAGCGTCAGGCGACTGGTTTGGATGATGGTCATGAAATTGTCCGACAAAGGAGAGCAAAACGAAAAAAGGGAAGGCTTGCGCCTTCCCTTTTCAATCAATCGATAAGAAGCATTAAGCGCTTGGTCAATTACTCTGTATCAGGGACAATTGATACAAAGTTGCGGCCGTTGCGTTTTGTTTTGAACTCAACACGGCCAGCCATTTTGGCGAATAGCGTATGATCTTTGCCCATGCCGATGTTCTCGCCAGGATGAAACTTGGTGCCGCGCTGGCGCACAATGATGTTGCCAGGGATAACGGCTTCGCCGCCATATTTCTTCACGCCCAATCGGCGTCCGGCGGAGTCGCGACCGTTGCGGGACGAACCACCTGCTTTTTTATGCGCCATCTCTTACTCCTTCTCGCCTTTAGCGAGTTCTTTTGCCTG
>BQJH01000003.1 GCA_021604605.1 Hyphococcus sp. | reverse complement strand
AGAAAAGAAGACGCCATCAAATGCTAAACCATCCCACGCTGGCCTGATGCTTCGCGTTGATCTGGCGCTAACACTTCTTGCGACAAGTCCTTCAACGCTTCATCGCGAGCAACAACACTTTGCGCCTTCTCACCAAGACGGCGGAGAGAAACTTTTTGCTCATCCGCCTCACGCGCGCCAACAACGGCGATCACCGGCACTTTTGCATGAGAATGTTCACGCACTTTGTAGTTGATCTTCTCGTTTCTGATATCAAGATCAACGCGCAAACCGGCTGCACGGAAAGCATCTGCGGTCTCACGCGCATAATCGTCCGCCTCTGACGTAATCGTCGCGACCACGACTTGCACCGGCGCCAACCATAATGGCAGTCGCCCGGCATAGTGCTCGATCAACAGACCGATAAAACGCTCAAAAGTGCCAAACACGGCCCTGTGCAACATTACCGGGCGTTGCTTGCCGCCAGTTTCGTCAATGTAAGTTGCATCAAGACGTTCAGGTAAAACATAATCAAGCTGATAGGTGCCCGCCTGCCATGTCCGCCCGATCGCATCGGTTAAATGGAATTCGAGCTTCGGCCCATAAAACGCGCCCTCGCCTTCAGCGTAATCAAACTCAAGGCCCGCTGCCGTTAGCGCATCAGCAAGCGCCTTTTCCGCGCGGTCCCAGGTTGCGTCGTCACCGGCGCGCTGTTCGGGCCGGGTCGCCAGCTTATAAGCGATATCGGTCATGCCCATGTCTTTGTAGACTTTCGCGAACAGCTTTAGAAAGCGACTGGTTTCGTCAATGATCTGGTCTTCGCGACAGAAAATATGCGCATCATCCTGTGTCATCTGGCGGACGCGCAGCAGACCATGTAAGGCGCCATGGGCCTCATTGCGGTGACAGCAACCAAATTCCGCCATGCGGATCGGCAGATCGCGGTAAGATTTAATGCCCTGCTTGAATATCTGCACATGCGCCGGACAGTTCATGGGCTTCAGCGCCATCATATCGCCATCGCCAGACAGGATCGGACCCTCATCTTCTGTGGACGGAATTTCATCAGGCACGACGAACATATTTTCGCGGAATTTCGCCCAATGCCCAGACTGCTCCCAGAAGATGGAATTCAAAATCTGCGGGGTTTTAACTTCTTCGTAGCCATCTTCATCAAGCTGACGGCGAATATACGCCTCAAGCTGGCGCCAAACGAGAAACCCTTTTGCGTGCCAGAAAACAGACCCCTGCGCTTCAGCTTGAAAGTGGAACAGGTCCATCTCGCGGCCAAGCTTTCTATGATCGCGTTTCTCCGCTTCTTCCAACCGATGAAGGTAGGCTTTTAAATCTTTCTCATTCGTCCACGCTGTGCCGTAAATGCGTTGCAAGACAGCGTTGCGATGATCGCCGCGCCAGTAAGCGCCCGCCACCTTCATCAACTTAAACGCCTTGCCGATGTGTTTTGTCGTCGGCAGGTGCGGCCCGCGACAGAGGTCATGCCATTCACCGTGGAAATATACTTTAATGTCTTCGCTTTCCGGCAGATCAGAAATAATCTCGGCTTTGTAGTGCTCGCCAATTTCCTTAAAATGCGCAATCGCTTTCTCACGAGGCCAGACTTCCTTGCGGGTCGGGCGCGCTTCTTCCACGATCTGGTTCATGCGTTTTTCGATCTTTTCCAAATCATCAAACGAGAACGGTTCATCGCGGGCAAAATCGTAAAAGAACCCATCATCGATGTTCGGACCGATGGTGACTTGCGTGCCGGGAAAAAGCTCCTGCACGGCCTGGGCCATCAAATGCGCTGTGTCATGACGAATGATATCAAGCGCATCTTCATGCTCGCGGGTAATAATCTCCACGCGCGCATCAGCGTCAATCTCGCCAAAGAGATCACAAACCTCCCCATCGACTTTTACCGCCAGCGCTTTTTTGGCCAGCGATTTTGAGATGTCTTCTGCGACCTGGGTTCCTGTGACGGCGCCATCAAACTGGCGAACGGAACCGTCGGGGAGAGTAATAGCGACCATGACTTTTGACTTCGATAGGTTAGAGTTGCTTCAAGAGTGCGGCGGCGAACCGATCCGCCGCCCCAAGCGTATTGGGCGAACTGCGGGCATAGTTGAAAAACAGTTCAGGCTCAATGAGTTCGACCTCCATAAGCCGCATTTTTCGCCCCTCACTGGCGCCATTAAAAATCACCGCATCCACCCGGGCGTAAACCGGCGCTTCAGGCAACATGGAGAGGATCGCCCGCGCCTCCGCCAAGGCCCAATCGGGCGGATCACTGCGCTGGGTTGTGCCGCCATGCTCTTCCTGACAAAGGATTTCACCGGATTTCGGCCGTTTAACGACCGCATGGGTAAATTCCCCGTCAATAAAAATCATCGAGGTTTCGCCTAGCGAGGTGATTTCCGGGATGAGAGGCTGAATGAGGCCCGTCATGGCGAGTTTTTGCGCCGCCTGTTCCAGCCGGGCCCGATCATCGCGCTTGACGAGTGAAAGCCCGCTGCCCGTTGCGCCCATCAAAGGTTTCACCACCGCCTGCGTCACCCCTAAAAGATCCATGGCCTCGGCAATATCGTCAGCGCGAGGCTCCGTCTGGCGAATTGGTCCTAGAGGAGCGCCCGCCTCCGCCAATTCAAGCAAATAGCGTTTGGAAAGGTTCCAGCGCATCAAAGATGGCGAATTCACCACTTTCACGGCCAAACCGGCCCGACCCTTCAGACCTTTCAGGCCCTCCATCCACGAGGCGAATGCCTGGGACGCTGACGGATAATCCCAAGGGGAACGCATGACGATAAGATCGGCTTTTGCAAAAGCCCCCTGCGGGCCATTCCAGGGAACCGCCGACACGCTCACGCCTTGTTGTCCCAGCGCAGACGCAACCAGCGCATCACTCTGGGTCAGGCCCGGCATTTCGTTGCAAGTAACAAAAATAATTTCGGTCATAGGAAACTCGGATAAAAGCCCCTAATTTCGGCTCTGGTCAATCAGGCGGAAGGCTGATGGCGATAGGGTTTGCTCCAATGAGCAAAGAACTCTGGAGGAGACTAATACGGTTACAACAGGAAATGTCGATTTCACATTCATTCGCTCGTCTATAGACTAGTCAAAAAGGGGAAGGATCCACATCATGACAATTAAATCGATTATCGCACCGCTCGTCTCAGCCTTTTACTGCGTTGCTGTCTTACCAGGCTGCGCAACAGCTGAAGAAAACGCGGCAATCTCCCCTGCAACCCTTGAGGCCATGGCCTTTCTGGAAGGCCACTGGCGCGGCGGCGATGATTTTGTCTTTGAAGAAACCTGGTCCGCACCGGAGGGCGGCGTGATAACCGCCATGGCGCGCGGTGTTTCCGGCGGCAGCTTACGCGTTCTCGAATATGTCGTTGTGGCGCAGGAAGAAGATGGCCTTGTCATGCGCTTTAAACATTTCAATGCGGATTATTCGACATGGGAAGATGATGGCAAATTCGTATCGCTGCCCCTGACCGCATGGAGCGATAATGACGTCACTTTTTCTGCCGATCCGCCATCACTGACCGTAAAGTCAATCCGCTACTGGATGCCAACCGAAAACAGTTTGCAGGCGGATGTTGTATTAATTGAAGACGGAGAAGAAGGTGGCTTCTCGCTTAATTTTGAGCGGGTTGAATAACTAAGAAGACGCAAACCTAGACGGGGCCAACAATAGAAAACCCTTGATTAAATTCCGAAATCGCTCGCTTCAAGGTCTGGTGTTGGGTGCGTTCTGCATCGTCTACTTCCAAAAACAGCTCGATGAATTGCGCTGAATGCTGTTCATCCATTTTTTGGTCATATGGCAAGTGGAAAAAATCAGCGCTCTGAACGAAAAATCGACCTGTGGTCAAATTTTCAAAACAACAATGCCGAAGTGCTTGTTTGTCAGTTAATTTTCGCCAGACAAATATCTGCTTATAAAAATCTTGTGTCATTTTTATTGGGAGACTCCGGGTCGCCCGGCGCCAGATCGGCTTTGCTAGCCAAACTGGCATTCGCTAAGGTTCATGGCGTGACTATCACAAAGCATGAGGGCTGGACAGCGCGAAATTTTTCCCTATAACCCGCCGCCGGTTTTCATTGTTTCGTTGGGGCTCTCTGAGACCCCGCGGGCGCAGGCGGCGCTGCTGATTTTGTGTTCCACGATGGAGGCTGAAACGATAGCCAAGCGGTAAGGCGCTCGACTTAAACTCGATATACGGTGGTTCGAATCCACCTCGTTTTTTTGATTGGTTAGCTCAGAGGGAAGAGCACTACACTTGTAATGTAGCTGTCGCGGGTTCGATTCCCGCACCAAACACCACGGTCTACGAAACCGTATTTTTGACGGGAAGGCCGGGAACATTCAGCCCAAAGATGGCGCAAAAGCTGCGGCTTGATGCAATATCAGCGGGCGCCCGATGACGGGCTTTGCGCCGGCGCGGATACCGGCGGAGATGATTTTGAGGCGTCCCGCCTCCCAGGATATGGCTTCGGCCATATTGCTGCGGGCAGGACAAACCGGAAGCATCTGCGCCTTAATCGCCGGACCGCTGCGTCAACGGGGAATTTTTCCGGCCAACCTTTTCCTTAGCACTCTCTCGCCCCTACTGCTGAAGTCACGCTTATTTATGCATAATTGAAACAGCCCTCAAACCAATTCGTCTTTTTGCGGATTAATTTTCATTTTGCTCTTTACATGTTTTTGATTTGCTCTTATGCCGCGCAACCTTTTTGTCGGCATGGGGCTGACAAATTTAAGAGGAGGACCAGGCGATGCGCAAAACAGTTGTTGTCGCTGATACAGAACGCGGCCTCCTCATTCGGGATGGCCGCTTAATCCGGGTGCTTGAGCCTGGCCGACATAGTCTTTGGGACGTGTTCGGACAGATCAAGATAGAACGCTGTGATGCGCGAGGCATTTTTGTCTCGCCATGGGCGGAGATCATGGAAAAGCGTCACCCGGAACTCGCGAATAAATACCTTGAAACCATTCGCGTGGCGGAAGGTGAAGTTGCGGTTGTCTCATTGGATGGCCGGGCGTCAATGATCGTGCGCCCGGGACAAACGATTTACGTCTGGAAAATCCTGAAAGACGTCACCGTGACCCGGATCAACACGCTGGAAAACCCACGCCTGACAAAGGCGGAGCTGATTGCTTATGAAAAGGCTGTTGGCGCGGGTGAACGTGTGTCTGCGCCAATCGCGCCTGTCTCAGTCGGGCAAGCTGAAGCCGGGCTCGTCTTCTTTGATGGCGAGCTGGTGGAAACCCTTGAGCCCGGCCGTTACGGCTATTGGCAGATCGGCCGGACCGTTAAGTCGCAAACGATCGATATGCGTCCGCTTCCGCTGGAAGTAACCGCGCAAGAGATTTTGACGAAAGACAAAGTCTCGCTGCGGGTGACGTTGACGTCGTTCATTAAAGTGACTGACGCACCAAAGGCCGCGCTCTCAACGCCGGACTATGCGAGCCACATTTACAAGCTCGTACAGTTCGCTGTTCGGGAAGCTGTTGGCGGGCGGACGCTTGATGAAGTCCTGAACGACCGGGAAACGGTTGACGCACAAATCGTCAGCCATGTCCGAAACGCTCTGGGCGACATTGGCGTCGACGTTACCGAGCTTGGGATCAAGGATGTAATCTTGCCGGGCGAAATGCGTGAGCTGATCAACCGGGTGGTCGAGGCGGAAAAAACCGCACAGGCCAACCTGATCCGCCGGCGTGAAGAAACGGCTGCAACGCGGTCGCTTTTGAACACGGCGCGGCTCATGGAAGACAACCCGACGCTGTTGCGTCTGAAAGAACTTGAAGCCCTCGAACGCGTTACCGATAACATCGGCCGCGTCGATGTCCACGCAAGTTCTGGCGAGGGGTTAAACGCCGTGCTTGACAAACTCGTCACGCTCGGACCGCGACCTTAAACTCGCTTTATTCAAGCTTATCCATCCAAGAGCGAAGACAGGGCGGCTATTTAGTCGCCCTGTTTTTCATATGCCGAAAACCCGCCGCCACAAGGCTTTGCGCAATTGGCAAATTGTCCAACCGCTATTTGATGGCGTGAGACGCACACGCTCCCGGCGTTCTGGCATCTCGGCCGGGGTAATAATGTTTCGCACAAGACCAAAGCGTTTTAACAGTAAGATAAACCACCAACCGGGATCTGGTTGGTTTGGCAGTAAGCCTATCTTCGCCGAGCCCGGAAATGCGTGGTGATTATTATGCCAGCTTTCACCCATACTGATGAGACCAGCGATAGAAACGTCTCTGCCTTGAACATTTGCATTGATAATACGCCAGCTCATATTTGCATTGGGCGGCCCATATTGATGATGCGCAAAATGACCGACCAGCCAATGCCCGGTTACAGAGACTGTCACCCGAACGGCGACACCCCAAATAACAAACGCCCAACCGCCAAGTAGAAATAAAATCAATGCCAACGGAATTTGCTGCGCCATCCATGTCCGTTCCATCCAATAGTAGATGCGATCATTGCGGAGACGGTCTTCGAGTTGGAATCTCGGTGGGTGATCTAATTCGACATCACAATGGCACTACCAGAAATAATCAACCCAGAAGCCGCGCCGGTGGCACAAATAATCATGACACGCATGTTGGCGTTGCGCCCAGTCACGCAAATCATGCTGGCGGATCATACCGATGGGTCCCGCCATACCAACAAGCACGCCCAGATAAACGAGCAGATATTCAAGCCATAGCGGGCACTTAAAACTGTTGTGAATGAGCCGCCGGTGCATGCCAACCGAATGCCCGGCGCAAAGGGTAACACTCGTCAAACACAAAAACACGGCAAATGCAGACCACGTAAATGTCATTGGCCCACCGACAATCGCCACGATGGTCATCACGCCAATCCAGATCGATTTAGCGGGGCGCCATTTCACATGGCCAATTGCCGGATCAGCATGACTAGCGACGACTATTCTGTCCGATCCTTTTTTAAGGCTAGCAGTCACTTGTCACCCCCTCTCTCCGTCCAGGCCCAGTCGCCAAGACGCCAGATCTGCCACCAGGCACCAGCATATTCATCCGGGACCGGATCAATCCCGTGGCTACCGAACGGGTGACAGCGTAAAATGCGTGAAAGGCTGAGCCAAAAGGCGCGCCAGGGGTGATGTTTTGAAAAAGCGTCAACGGCATATTCAGAACAAGTTGGATAATGCCGGCAGCGCGCGCCGAAAAAATACAACACAGGCGAGAGCGTCCGCTTATAGACCCAAACGACGCCGGCGACGGCGTGGGCGATCAGATTTTTTGGTGCGGACGCTTCAACGGTTTCAGTCACGGATGTTTTCGCCGCCATCTTCGAGCTTTTGCGGGCGGCTCCAATAATTGAATTGCGGTGTCCACTCGTCCTGACCGATGCCCGCCAGAGAGAGGAAATGCCACATGGGAGAATAGAGATCACCGGGACCAAAAGCGCAGGCGCCAGAGCGATACATCTTTCCGTCTTTGCGTTCATAAACAACCGCACCCGGATAGTTGCCGCCACTTTCAAAGACGCTCTGCTCATCCAGATAAGCGCCGCCGCCATGAGAGGCGAGGGTAAAGCGCCAACCACGATTAGAGGCCATGCGCTGTTGCACGTCCGGCGCATCCTTGGAGAGAAGGGCGACAGCCATCGCGTCTTCGAGATGAGGAAGGATGCCGTTGATGCCGTCCGCCCATAATGTGCAGTAGCGGCAACCCTGGCCCATATTGTGGATCGCCAGCAATTTATCGCGCCCGGCAAAGAGGTCTGAGAGCGCCACCTCACCTGTCAGCGTTCTGAACTTGTAATCAGGAACGTCTCGCGGCGCCTCGGCTTTGCGCAATGCAGCAAGCTCCGCCGACTTCTGCATGATTTCCATTTCAAGCTTCTGCGCATCGCTCATGGCGGGCATTTCACTCATGAGATTGCCTCCGTTGCTACAAGCGCGCCCATACAAGGGGCGCCAAGACACGCACACCTGAACAATGACGCGCATGACACAAGACAAGCATAGGACGCAAAAAAACAGAATTCAAATCAGTCGCCGTTCGGAATACTGGAGCTAGTGTGGACTGATCTCCAGACCGTCCTGATCCTGTAACTGGGCCTTGAAACCCCAGCCGCCGAAGGATTCAGATATGGCGGCAACGATTTCCGTTTCACCAGCCTTCAAGTTCAGCGCTACACTGTCCGCAAGGGCGATCGTGCCGAGGAAACGGTGATCACGCGCACGCCACTGCGCATTGCCAGCATAGACAAGCGCACCGTCTACGAAAAGATGAATACGGTCGGAGTATCCGAATTTCAGTAAGCGGTTTGTGTCTTCTTCAGAAGCAACACGAAACTTCACCAACACAGTATTTGCCTCAGGCTTAAGCGGTGTCGTTCTCGCGAGATTAGCGACACCATCATTTTCCACCGCTAACAAAGTCCACTTATCTGACAATACATCTAAACCATCGAGTGAATATTTATTGGCGAGGGTTTTTTCCGCGAAGGGTTTGGAGACTTCAAATTGCGTCAGCAACCCTTCGGGGGTTGGATCGCTCTCATTTGGCTCACCGATAATGGCGTCATTTTTGGTCGCCGGGCGGACCGTAATATTGGAGAAATAGGCGCCGGTTTCGGTCATCCATGGCCGGTCAGAAGCGTAAAGCGAAAAACGCCCCTCTCCACCATCATGACGCAGATCTGGCACATGCATAAGCGGTTTGGTCATATCGCCCACAAAAATGTCAGCGCGATCACCAATCGCAACAATGCGGACCTTGATCCATTCACGCGAAGGGAGATCGGTCGCCACCGCATCATTCGGACCGGCGTGCAATTGCCATGTCGCGGAGCCATTGATCATCACCATATATTGCGTCGCGTCAGGGTGTCCTGATTGGTGTGGCCGGGTGTAGAATTGCTCCAAATTCGACGCCTCAAGGTCGGCACGAAAGTTTACCCCGATAAACCCTGACGGATGCGTAGAGGCATACTCATACTCGATGACGACATCACGAAGGTTATCGCCCTCCAGCAAGGCGACGGTTTGCTGAAGAAATAATGCCTTGCGTCCCAAGAAATTTTCAACGCGCGCCGCGCTCCCTTCATATTCATTTATGACCCATTTTTTTCCTTCAAATTTAAGGGTTTCGGCATGAGCTGGCGCCGACATGCTCACGATAGAGGTTAAAATGACGGCAAGGCTAAACGCTATTGATTTTTGCACGGCTATTCTCCCAAAATGAGGAGCCACTTCGCCGTGTCCGCCGAACATTGGCAAATAAAGAAAAGCTGCGGAAGTTACAGCTCGGGATATTGTCAGAGAAAGTCTCGATTTTTTATCATTAGAAGAAAGCGCAAATGACTGATTTCATAACCATCGGCTCTTGGGAATTTTCCTCTGTGACAGGTATTTTACGCCGCGAAGGCCAAACCCAACGGCTTGAAAATCGGGCATGCGCCCTTCTCGAAGTGTTGTGTCAGAGTGAAGGAAAGCTGGTCTCCCATTCCGATATCATTGAGCAGGTTTGGGAGGGAAGATTTATCAGCCCTAACAGTGTTGCTGTGGTGATTTCAGATATTCGGCGCGCTCTGGGGGATGACGCCCGCAAACCAGAATACATCGAAACGCTGCCCAAGCGCGGCTACCGCATGATCGCGCCGCTCAGCATGACAACACAAAGTGGCGACCCCGACGCCAATACTAATTCGAGCAGCAATCCTTTGAATGATTTTCGGCGGCGGGCTATCGGTATTGGCGCTAGCGCTGTCCTGATCGCCATCATGGTGCTGATCATTTCGCAGAGTTGGGGTAAAAATCAAAATTCTCAACCCAATTTACTACTCATTGCCGTCACACCGATAGAAGACCAAACTGACGATGAGCAATATTCGGCTCTTACATTAGCTGTATCCGAGCTGTTAAGTGTTGAGGTCGCGCGCCAAGAAAGCTTTCAGGTCACTGCCCAGCCAGAAGCGACTGTCATTGTCAGCGGTCGCCTAATCCTTTGGGATGGTCACCCAGCAGTCGCCCTTCATGCCAAGTCTGCATCAAATGGACGAACCCTCTGGTCTGGCATGGCGAGCGGGCCAGAAACGATGCTCCCGAAGCAGGTGAGAGAAGAAATTTCAGAATTTGAGGCCGCCGCAAAAAAGCTTTAAGGCGCGCGGCACTCCGCGACATTGTCGGGCGGCGGCAATGGGTCAAACTGATCCGGGTTTGCTTCTATCAGGTCGAGATAAGATTCAACGAGGCTCGTATAGGGCGGCAGTGGCCCGGCGCCAGTGTTGACCCCGCCAGAGGCCGTTCCGTGCCAAATCTCAAAATGTAAATGCACCGTTGTCGAGCGCGAGGTCGCGCCGGTTTTGTTGGAGATTTTCCCGATCGGCTGACCTTTCGTCACGCGCGCATTTTTGACAATCCCGGGCTGCAACGGCCGGTCGATATGAAGGAATTTATAGACAAGCCCAGAATCTCCATAAATTTCAACCAGATGAGTGGACCCGATACGCCGAATAAAACCGTCTTCCGGCGCGACGGCTAGAAACTCACCATTATCGCATGTGCCCGGGCGGATATCCTGTCCATGGTGACCAACACCAGCGGCGCAGAGCCCGTTGCCGCGCGTCCTGACCTCGCAGAAATTATCTTTCCACGGATAGTCAAAATTGCGCGCGTCATTTTCCTGGCCAACATTCGGGTTATCGTAAACCTCACCGCCGCCATAATTATAGCCGCCGCCGCCAAACATAAAAATCTGCGAATTTAAAAACGCCGGGCCGCGATCAATGGGGAAACGCATGAGCGGCGCCACAACCGATGGATCCGTTATACCGGACTTACCATTATTGCGGGCGGTGCCGCGATCATCAGGCTGCAACCGTAAAAGTTTACCCGGCGGATCATGAGGCAATTCCGGCGTCGGATCAGGAACCGGTACTGGGTCAGGGTCTTCATTACCCGGAGGATCAGCAGGAGGGTCTTCTGGAGGATCTGAAGGCGTATCGGGATCAGCGGGTTCTTCCACATCAGGCGTAACAATGGTGACGCCGTCATTTTCATCACCGCTATAATAATACAGCGCAAAAACAATCCCGACGATCAAGATAATGAAGAATAAACCCCGCATTATGGTCGCCCCTCACCGCTAGCGCCAACCACGACCGCCATTTCCATGGCAACCTCACCGAGAGCATCGCCATCATGACAATCAGCATCTTCTTCCGCGCTGTCATTGAGGCAGTAGCCGGTCAACGTATAGGACGCGCCATAAAGCGAGAAGGTCGCGATCAACGCGTAATCGCTTTCAATGATGTTGAGGTTACGGGTTGGCGACGGAGCGCCAGCCGCCGGTTTGATGACGCTTAGAACCCTTGTGCCATAAAGGCTGTAGGCGCGGCCCCCGCGTTCAAAACTTGCGTGATAATTATCCTTGCCGCCAACAATCGAGACCGATCCCGCATCAGCACGGGCCGGCAGAATCAGCGGCAACTCCGCAATATCACTAACATTGTCCATACTTGCTGGCGCTGCGCTGATGTTACGATCTTTTTGCTGACCTAGTGTCACGTCAACGGCGTCCCAATCGATTTGCGTGCGGATGCGTGTCGCCGCCGGATATAGCCGCAATTCGTCTTGCACTTCCTTGTCGCGGCTCGACTGCACCGTTTCCTGATTGGCTATGCGGGGCGGGCGCTGTTCTTCCTGAAGGGCGGAGATGACCGGCGCATCGCTCAGCTCTTCCGCATAAACGAGCTCAAGATCATCAATTAAAAACCGCACCGGCTGATTATTCTGGGACGGACGGCGCAGCTCTATCGTGACGCGCGCAACGCGCGCATCATCTGTTTCAAGCTCAAGACTTGTCGGCCATGTAAACGCATCCTGAAACCATTGAAAGTCGATGCTGTTTGTGGCGACGCGCTCGCCGCTGGTGTTAAACCCATTAATCTGCGCAATGAAACGCTCGTCTTGCGTGCCGCCAGTCGGATTGATCTTCATCGAAAGATAAGAAACTGCTTGCGCGAAATTGATCGTCATCGCACGCCCGCCGGAACGCGGCTCATGCAGCGCGGCGCGGCGGCCGCTTGCGGCTTGTGAGTATGGGCAAAGAGACGTGAAAGCTGTCGTCGCTGAAAATTCCGATGACTGGCAGGTATGCACGCTGGCGCCGGGCCCGAAGCTAACACCAAATTCATCCGCATATTGACCATCAAGAGCAACACCGCCGCCGGATGGCGCGCCTTGCACATTTTCAAAATCAATCACGACATTGCGCGTCTCAGTTTCCACCAAACGCAAGCGCGAAGGGTCCAGGGTCAACACTTCCGGATTAATGGTCGGGCGTTCTATGGGGACTGTCTGATTGGTTTGCTGAACCTTAGCCTGAAGCGCTTTGAGTAACGGGCTTTCGGATTTTTTCGCCGCCACCTTCTCCTCAGATGATTGCTCCGCTGACTCATTCGCTGATTGGGATAAAGCAACGCCGCCACCCGCAAGCGTAACGCCCGCAACAGCCAGTACTGTCGCCCCAAGAACACGATATCGCCAAAAGCGTTTATTTCCCCGAGGGTTTGTCAAAGCCCATACCTCCCCTGCCGATAGTCTAGGTCAGGAAATCAGCATCGGCAAGCACTTCACCGACGCCGAATTATTCTCATGGTCTACGCGCGCTTTTCTCCATTCTTTTCAACGTGAAGCCGCGCCATTTCAATGAGGCAGCAGCCTTTGAAAGCCTTATGTCATGCCGGCAAAAGACATCCTTCTTGCCTTCATCACCGTCACAATCTGGGGCGTGAGCTTTTCGATTGTGAAGGTCGGACTGGAAGAGCTGCCCCCCATTCTTTTTATCGCCATGCGGTTTTTGATCGTCGCCCTTCCGGCAATTTTCTTTGTGCCTTTCCCCAACACATCGATCTGGAATGTGGTCGCTGTTGGCATCCTGATTGGCGTAATAAAATTTGGAATGCTTTTTATGGCCATGCGCGCAGACGCCAGCGCTGGCCTCGCTTCACTTATTCTGCAGGCGCAAATATTTTTTACAATCGCGCTAAGCGTTTTTTTTCTAAAGGAAACCATCACACCTCTTCAGGCAAGCGCCATCGCGATATCTATTGCCGGTTTTTTGTTTTTCTTTATCGCCGCCGGCGCCGCCATTACCCATATTGGGCTAGCGCTCATTCTCGCAGCGGCGCTGGCATGGGCCATATCCAATATCATCATGAAACGGATGAAGGACGTTGCTCTTTTTCGTTTCATGGTGTGGGTCAGCATTGTACCGTTGGCGCCTTTGTTCACCATTTCGTATTTCATCGAGACACAAAACCCAATTGTCCTGCTCATGGACCTGTCGCCAAAGGCCTGGTTTTCTATTGCCTATATGGGTTATCTCTCAACCCTTGCCGCTTACGCCTTATGGGGCGGATTATTAAATCGATACACCGCCGCGCAGATTACACCCTTTGCTTTACTCATTCCGATCACAGGGATTTTCACAGCGAATGCCTTCCTTGATGAAACACTAACACAGTTGGAAATTGCCGGGGCGCTCTTGGTGATGCTCGGTCTTAGTCTTTGCATTGCCGGGCAACAAATAATCAAAGCGCTTCAATTCGGCCCTCTTACTGACCCGCAAACAACGTGGTACAAAAATCCATGGTCCGATCGCTACCACCGTTAAATGCTGCGCGCGCATTTGAAGTTGCCGCGCGACATAAGAATTTTTCTAGAGCCGCCGAAGAACTTGGTGTGACGCAAGGCGCCGTAAGCAAGCAAATCATTTCTCTGGAAGAGTTTATTGGCGCCCAGCTTTTTGAACGCCTGCCCGATGGATTAGTGCTCACCGTGGAAGGGCGTGAACTCGCCAGCGCCCTTACGCCCGCTTTTGATAAACTGAGCGATGCTTTCGCTCGGTATTCGCGCCGGGCGCCTCGTTCCAGACGTTTTCGCCTGGCGACCGTTGCATCCTTTGCCTCACAATTCATGATCCCGCGGCTTGATGTGTTTGAAAAAGACCTGCCTGGCATTGAGTTGGAAATACTAACCTCTGACCGGGCCGTTGATCTCGCGCGGGAAGAAATTGATCTAAGCGTCCGCTTTGGCGGCGGCGAATGGAGCGGACTTGTCTCAACGGAATTGGTCAGCGGGACATTAGTTCCGGTCTGCGCACCGTCACTGCAAGTAAAAGAAAAGAGCGCCGAAAACATTTTATCAACAACACGCCGTCTTCAGGTTTTTGCCAATAATGAATGGCGAAAATGGGAGAAGGAAACCGGCGCTACGATCACCGATGCCTCACCGCCTTTTATCATGGAACATTTTCTCGTCGCTATGCAGGCAGTTTTAGCCGGGCAAGGCGTGGCGATCCTGCCTGAAATTATTGTTCGCGATCATATTTCCACCGGCGCCATGGTGCAATTTGCCGCCGAGATAGAGTGGCAAGATACTTTTCATCTAGCACATTTACCCAATGCGGAACGCCGCCCGATGGTTCGCGATGTGATAGAATGGTTGAAGTCCAAAACCGCGTAGTTAATCCCTTCGAATTTTTCTCATAAGACTTCAGCCGAAAGCGCGATTCTCAAACCCCAGCGCCAAGCCCATCTTCCTGTCTTCATTATTCAACTCGCATGTCTTTTCAGGGCGAGCGAAAACAGGAGAATTTCTCATGTCAATTTCAACCCGTCATGACCCCTACACCGTTAAAGATACCTATCATGGCATTTATGCCCATGGGGTCGAAACCGCTGCCGGCGCGCGGGTTTTACATATCTCCGGCCAGATCGGCGAATCTCCGAACGGTCATCTGGCAGAAGACTTTTACGGGCAGTGCAAGCAAGCTCTGCTCAATCTGCAATCGGTCCTGAAAAGCGCTAATATGGAGTACAAGGACATTGTTAAACTCACCTTCTTCCTTGTCCGTCGCGAGGACATGGATGGCCTCGTCAAAGTCCGCAAAGAACTGCTGGATGGCGTCCGCCCGGCCATCACAACTGTGTATGCCGCAGGGTTGGTTTCCCCCGATTGGCTGGTGGAAGTAGAGGCCGTCGCCTGCGCCAAAGGCCAGCGATATTCCTGGGCGGATTACTAAGCCGCGCTCCCAGCACACTTAACGTAACAAAAATAGAAACGCCGCCGCGAGTAACCTCAGCGGCGGCGTTGTAGACGGCGTCTCCTCCCTGAAATGAGCGCCAGTCTAGTGCAATGAGAAATTGCTGTTTCTCACCAGCTAGCCGAACTGGTGCATTGTGTTTTCTTCACCGGCTGCTTTCAGCGCTGCCTCACCGGCGAAATATTCCTTATGGTCGTCACCAACATCGGAACCGGCCATGTTCTGATGTTTTACGCAGGCAATGCCCTGACGGATTTCTTCGCGCTGAACGGTTTTGACGTAACCCAGCATCGCCTCATCGCCGAAATAGCGCTTGGCGAGATTGTCGGTTGAAAGCGCCGCCGTATGATAGGTTGGCAAAGTAATGAGGTGGTGGAAAATTCCGGCGCGCGCTGCGGCGTCACGTTGGAAACTTTGAATCCGGTTATCAGCCTCTAACGCCAATTCCGTTTCATCATAATCAACGCTCATCAACTCATCACGATTATATTTGCTGAGATCTTTGCCATCGGCTTCCCAGGCATCGAAAACCTGCTGGCGGAAATTCAGCGTCCAGTTGAAGGATGGCGAGTTATTATAGACAAGCTTGGCGTTCGGCACGACTTCACGGATACGGTCGACCATGCCTGCGATCTGTTCGACATGCGGTTTTTCCGTTTCAATCCAGAGCAGGTCAGCGCCATGCTGAAGCGATGTAATACAATCGAGAACACAACGGTCTTCACCCGTGCCTGAGCGGAACTGATAAAGGTTGCTGCGAAGACGCTTCGGGCGAACCAGCTTGCCGTCACGCGAGATGACAACATCGCCATTGGCGACGTCACTTGTCGAAATCTCTTCACAATCGAGAAACGCATTATACTGATCGCCAAGATCGCCAGGCTTTTCGCTGTATGCGATCTGTTTTGTCAGACCCGCACCAAGAGAATCCGTGCGCGAAACAATGACGCCATCGTCAACCCCAAGCTCAAGGAAGGCATAACGACAGGCGCGGATTTTCGCCAGAAAGTCTTCGTGCGGAACGGTAACTTTACCGTCCTGGTGGCCGCACTGTTTTTCGTCTGACACCTGATTTTCAATCTGCAGGGCGCAAGCGCCAGCCTCAATCATTTTCTTGGCGAGAAGGTACGTCGCTTCCGCGTTGCCAAACCCGGCGTCAATGTCAGCAATGATTGGCACGACATGGGTTTCGTAATTGTCGATCTGCTTCAGAAGGCCTTGCGCCTTGACCTCATCGCCCGCTTTGCGTGCGGCGTCGAGATCGCGAAAAAGAAGACCAAGCTCGCGCGCATCTGCCTGTTTGAGAAAAGTATAGAGCTCCTCAATCAACGCAGGCACAGACGTTTTCTCATGCATGGACTGATCAGGCAGCGGGCCAAAGTCTGACCGCAGCGCCGCAACCATCCATCCAGAGAGGTAAAGGTAGCGCCGCTTGGTGTCGCCGAAATGTTTCTTGATGGAGATCATTTTCTGCTGGCCGACAAATCCGTGCCAACACCCCAGCGACTGGGTGTATTTTGCCGAGTCGCCATCGTAGGCCGCCATGTCTTCGCGCATGATCTTCGCAGTGTATCGCGCAATATCGAGACCCGTATGGAAACGGTTCTGCGCACGCATACGGGCAACTGCTTCTGCGTCGATCCCGTCCCATGCGCCGTCATGACGGCTGATGAGTTGATGGGTGGCGTTGATGTCGTCCTGGTAAGCCATGAGTACAATCCTGTTACTGTTCCGGCGCGTTTAATCAGGGAGATGAGGCGCCGATGATCTTGTTCATCCCTGTCGATAAGCCCCACAGATTAATTTTGCATCTGCGAAAAGGTATGATTGTAATTTTTTACAAAATAATGCTGTAATGTTGTAAAGTTAATTACAAATAGCTCCAACAGGCTCCCGAGGCAAAGAATGGCGAACCAACGTAGTACATTTATGGGCCCTCGCTTGCGGCGGTTAAGGCGCGAATTGGGCCTTACCCAGTCGGTCATGGCTGGTGACCTTGAGGTCTCGCCCTCCTATATCGCACTGATTGAGCGCAATCACAGGCCGATGTCCGCTGACCTTCTGATCCGGCTGGCGGAGACCTATAGCCTCGATATCGCGGCCTTTGCCGGCGCGGAAGACGACACCCTTGCACAGCTTGAAGCGGCCCTCGCGGACCCGGTCTTTTCAGACCTCGGTATTGGCAAGGATGATATTCGCGATCTGACCGCAACAAACCCCGCCCTCTCAGAAGCCGTTGCCGCTCTTTATCAACGCTACCGCACCAGCCAGACCATGATGATGGAGCGTCGCGCCTCCACCAACTCTGACATCCCGGACCCGCTTGAAGAAGCCCGAGAGTTTATCGCCAAGGCGCGCAATTACTTCCCCAGTCTGGACACTGGCGGAGAGGAAATTGCGCGCGCACTAAAATCATCCGGGCCCAGCCTTTTTGAGGCAATGCGAAAACGGTTTAAAGACAAGCACGCGCTCACCTTACGCGTGCTCCCGGCGGATGTGATGGTTGGCGCCTATCGTCGTCATGACCGTCATCGCAATCAGATCGCCATCTCAGAAACCCTTGACCAGGCGAGCCGTGTTTTTCAGGCGGCGCTGCAGCTTGTTTTACTTGAACAAGGAAAAATTCTTGATGAGGTTGTTACAGCAGCATCGTTTCAATCGGATGCCGGACGACGTTTAACGCGCGCCGCCCTCGCCAATTACGCCGCCGCCGCTGTAATATTTCCCTATGAACAATTTCATCAGTCAGCTGAAGAATTAAAATACGATATAGAAGCCTTGTCGCGCCGCTTCGGCGCCAGCTTTGAACAAGTGTGTCATCGACTGACCACCCTGCAACGCCCTGACAAGGAAGGCATTCCGTTCTTTTTCCTCAGCATAGATGCGGCGGGCAATGTCTCAAAACGGTTTTCAGGCGGGGTCTTCCCCTTTGCACGATATGGCGGTTCTTGCGCCTTATGGAACATCCATGAGGCGTTTCGAACCCCGCGAAAAATTATCACGCAAACCATTCAATTGCCCGATGGGGAAACATATTTTTCCCTTTCGCGCACCGTTCATGGCGGCGAAGGCGGGTTTAACGCGCCAAAAGCCGAGCGCGCTATCGCCCTTGGATGTGAGATCAAACATGCAGATAAGCTGGTCTATGCAGACAGCTTGATCCTCAGCGCAGCAGAGCCAACACCAATTGGCGTTACCTGTAAGCTATGCTCACGTTTGGCCTGCGCCGCGCGTGCGCACCCACCGCTTGAGCGCCGCCTGATTATAGATGAGCACAGGCGCATGGCGACGCCGTTCAGCTTTGCCTTTGATTAGCATTTTTCAACACATCACGAGATAGGCCGCTTGCCGCCTCGTGAAACCGCATCTCGCTCAATAATTTGCCACCTTCACCCATGTCGACTAGCTTATCGGCAATTGAAACTTGCCTATCTGTTCAGGGGATATGATCATGACCAACCAACACGCCCGTTCACTTTTTCTCACTGTCGCTGCTGCTGCGCTTATGACTGCTTGCGGCAATTCAACAACCGAAAGCTCATCGCAGCCCGCCTCAACATCCAGCGCCACGCAAAATGACCAAACCGAGCAAATCAACAAATGGTTTGAAGCTGATTTTGAACGCCAGGTCATGCGCTCGCCGATGTATCAAACCTTCCTCGGACGTAAAACGAATTATGATCAATGGGACGATGTCAGTCAGGAATTTCGCACCGAATCTCACGCCTTGAACATGGCGGCGCTGGCAGAGATGAAAAACACCTACGACTATGACGGGCTCGATCCCTCAGCGCAGCTTTCCTATCGCCTGTTTGAATATGATGCTGAATTATCGGATCGACGTTTCCCCTACCGCAATCACTGGTATGTCTTTAGTCAGTTTACCGGCCCGCATTCTTCCGTGCCTGCTTTTTTGATCAACCAGCACCGGGTTTCCAGCAAAGATGACGCCGAGGCCTATATTACTCGGCTGGAAGGCGTGCGTACTTATCTCGGCCAACATCAAGCAAACGCAGAAGCGCAATTTGCCAACGGCATCAATCCGCCAGACTGGTCTTATCCGCAAATGATTGCGACTGCGCAGAATATTATTTCCGGCGCGCCTTTTGACGATAGCGAAGAACCGTCAACCTTGCTCACAGATTTCGACAAGAAAATTAATGCGCTGGAGATTAGCGACGACAAAAAAGCAGACCTTCGCACAAGAGGCATCGCCGCCATGGCTGGCTATGTAAAGCCCGCTTATGAAGACTTGATTGCAATGTTCCAGACGCAGGTTGAAACCGTTACGAACGATGACGGCGCATGGAAACTGCCCGACGGGGACAAATATTACACGCTGCAACTCGAAGCGATGACAACAACGCAAATGACGGCCGATGAAGTTCATGACCTTGGTCTGTCGGAAGTCGCGCGCATCCACCGTGAAATGACGGAAATTAAAAACGCTGTTGGCTTTGACGGCTCGTTGCAGGATTTCTTCGTACATATGCGCGAAGACGCGGAAGGGAAATTTACCTACCCCAATACTGATGAAGGACGCGAACAATATCTGACCAAGGCAACCGCGATTATCGACACTATGCGCGGGCGGCTTGATGAATTGTTCCTGACCAAACCCAAAGCGGAGCTCACTGTCAAACGCGTTGAACCGTTCCGGGAGCAAGCCGCCGGCAAAGCGTTCTATCAGCGCCCGGCGCCCGACGGATCACGCCCCGGCATCTATTACGCTAATCTTTATAATATGGCGGATATGCCGATCTACCAGATGGAGGCGCTCGCCTATCATGAAGGCATTCCCGGTCACCATATGCAGCTCGCCATTTCACAAGAGCTAGAGGGCATCCCCAGTTTCCGAAAATATGGCGGGTTTACTGCGTACACTGAAGGGTGGGGGCTTTACTCAGAATACATTCCGAAAGAAATGGGTTTTTATGAAGACCCTTATTCCGACTTTGGCCGCCTCGCGATGGAACTCTGGCGTGCGGCGCGGCTTGTTGTCGACACCGGGCTCCATGATAAAAAATGGACGCGTCAACAAGCGATTGACTATCTCATCACCAATACGCCCAACCCTGAAGGCGACTGCATCAAGGCGATTGAACGCTATATCGTCATGCCTGGACAAGCGACAGCCTATAAGATCGGGATGCTGAAAATCATCGAACTGCGCGAACGAGCCGAAGCAGCCCTTGGCGATCGTTTTGATGTTCGCGCCTTTCATGACATCGTCTTAAAAGACGGGCCTGTGCCCCTGGCGGTGCTGGAAGAAAACGTCGACGCGTGGATCGCAAAGTCTCTCTAGGCAACTGTCTGGTTAGAAAGTTATGGCTTGGTGGCGACGACCTGTATTTCAATACACAGGCCCGGCGCCATCTGGCCAATAGCCCGGTTCATCGCCCAATAGCGCTCATTATTTTCCAGCGGGCGCAAAACCCCGCCAGAAATCACGCGGAAGCCACGGGTTTTTAACACCTCAAGATCGGTGCAGCGACGTAACTCGCTTAAAAAATGCCGCTTTGAAAACGCCTGCACATGGCCGCGCACTTTTTTGGTTTTCAAAATTTTATCGGCGACGGGCACCACATAACGTCGCACCAGATGTAACCCATCCGGGAAAATCGGCACGCCAATAACAATCAGCCCGCCCGGCTTTGCGACTCTTTCAATTGCGGCAAGCGCCTTTTCATAATTCGGCAAATGCTCAACCACTTGTTCGCAGATCACAATATCAAAATGATTGTCTGGAATTTCCGGATAGCCTTTCTGAAAATCACCAATATAAAGCGTCCAATCCTCAGGGTTTTCCAACTGATCGCTTAGCGCCAAATCAGCGCCATGATATTCAATCGCCCCTTTATCGATGAGGTCGAGATACATCTTCGTGACGCCATTTTGCACGCCTATATCGAGAAGCTTCAGCTTCTGCGCCGGGCGTTCGCCTGAGAAATATTCCGGGTAGCGCGCCATGACTTCCAGAACGATTTCGTAATAGCGCGCCTGTCGAAGACTATAGGCTTGTGCGCGTTTCGGATCGACGCCGAACGCTTTGCCATTTTTGACGACCGGAGGTTTTGTTGCTGGCAAACTCATTCATTCAATCCCGGTAATAGTCTTTGACAAGATTGAGACTTTCCAGCGGGGGTTCATCATAGTCGGCCTCTTCAATCGCCGGACGTGGCGGCAGTTCCAGCGGGTCAAATGCTTGCTTGTTAAACTCGCACGGCACGCGATCAAGAATAGCCCGAATAATATTGAGCCGCGCTTTTCGTTTATCGTTACCATCCACCACCAACCACGGCGCCTCAGCCGTCGATGTCAGTTCAAACATTTTATCGCGCGCTTTGGTGAACTCGATCCACAACTCTCGTGCTTTCAAATCGATAGGCGATAATTTCCAGCGCTTGCGCGGGTCAGTCGCGCGGTCCTGAAAGCGCTCTTCCTGTTCTTCGGCGGACACATGAATCCAGAATTTAATCAGGATCAGCCCGCTATCGATGAGCATTTTTTCAAACATCGGCGCTTCACGCATGAAACGCTCATGCTCATCGTCTGTGCAAAACCCCATCACGGGTTCGATGACCGCTCGATTATACCAGGAGCGATCGAACAGAACGATTTCACCGCCAGCAGGTAAGTGTTTTACGTAACGCTCAAAATACCATTGTGTGCGCTCGCGATCTGATGGTTTTGGCAGAGCGACCACCCGCCATATTCGCGCATTCATCCGTCGCAGTAGTGTTTTGATGGCGCCGCCTTTGCCTGCAGCATCGCGTCCCTCAAAGATCACCGCAACTTTCAGCCCTTTGCGCTGAACCGTTTCCTGAAGCTTGGCAAGTTCCAACTCCAAAACTTCCAGCTCTTTTTCAAAGGCTTTTTTCTTCATACCCATCCCTGTCTATTCGCTCATCAATTCGCCTTTGGAAGTGAAGCGGTAATCCTTCCGGCAAAACTCGCAAGTAACGGTAATCTTCCCGTCTTCGACCATGTCGCTTAATTCGTCTTCGCTATAATTGGAAAGAACGGCGATAATGCTCTCCGCCTCACAACGGCAATGGGCTTTCACCGGCAGCGCATCAAAAACCCGCGCACCGTCTTCATGGAATAAACGATAAAGCAACGTCTCGGCGCTGATGGATGGGTCAAGCAGTTCATCATCCTGTGTTGTCTCAACAAATGCTGCGGCCCGCTCCCAGACCTCGCGATCATCCACATCCATTTTGACTTCTTCGCCGCGTTCACGCGTGCCGCCTTCGCCCGGTACAAACTGCGCCATGATCCCGCCAGCGCGCCATTGATCCCCCTCGCCCGGCGCAGATAGTCGCCCAACACTGAGCTTGATGATGGTGGGGATCTGTTCTGATTGGGCGAAATAAGCGATCGCCGCAGAGGCAAGGCTGTCCCCTTCAATCGGCGTCACGCCTTGATAGCGCTCCATATCGGCGCCCTGATCAATCGTCATGACGATATGCCCTTTGCCCAACAGCCCGGCCGCGCCAGTCGCCTCAACCGTCGCGCCCTCACGGATTTTTGCTGTGGCGCGGATCGCCCCGCCGACCGTGTAGTCAGCGACAATCATCGATACAGGCCCGCCCCCTTGGGCCTGAAAAATTAATCGCCCGTCAAACTTCAGCGAAGCGCCCATCATCGCAACAAGGCAGACCGCTTCGCCCAATAATTGCGATACTGTTTCAGGAAACTGGTGGGCGCTTAAGATCGTATCTATGGCGCCGCCCAAACGCACAACGCGGCCGCGCACGGCGGTTTCGCCCACCTGAAATGGCAGAATAATATCATTAGGGGCTATGTTGTTTGAAATTTCGTCACGCATGATGAACGCTAAAAAAGCCTACTCTTTTAATTTATAACCAGAACGCAAAAGCAGATAACATGCAGCGCTCAAAACTATGATCAAGCCGAGCGTTAGTGCAATGCCGATCACCACATTTGATTCCGCATGGCCGGTGAAGCCGGCGCGGAACCCGTCAATCAGATAATAAACCGGATTAAACTGGCTTGCCGAGCGAAACGGTTCCGGCAGTCTTTCAATAGAGTAAAATGTACCGGATAAGAACGTCAGGGGTGTGATGATAAAATTTGTCACTGCAGCCAGCTGATCAAATTTTTCCGCCCATATGCCGCCCAGAACACCAAGCATCGCAAAGATAATCGCCGCCGCCATTGAGAAGTAGAGAACCAAAGACAACGCTTCAATTTTCATGGGGGCGCCATTCGCCATCATAAACCCGGCACTTGTGATAAGCGTAATAAATCCAACCAGTAGCCCGCGCGTTGCAGCGCCAGCCACAAACGCAACAGTTAATTCCCCTGCGGACAAAGGCGGCATCAAGACATCGACAATAGATCCCTGCACCTTTGCAATGATCAACGATGAGGATGAGTTCGTGAAGGCATTGGTCAGCACAGCCATCATAATCAGACCGGGCGCTAAAAACTCAACAAACGGCACGCCGCCGATCGCCGGACGCGCGGCGCCGAAAGCTTGTGTAAAGACAATCAGGAACAGGAGCGTTGAAATAACGGGGGCGATGACTGTTTGCGCAACGACCTTGATGAACCGGCGGACCTCTTTCAGATACAGTGTCCACAGCCCAAGCCAGTTCACGGCGCCAAACCGGCGTTCACCGAAATCTGCCTGTTCTTTCAATCCGATAGAAGCTGTTCCGTCGGGAGGATTGGCGCCATCCATGGTCGTTCTCATTATTGTTGCAACGCACCCGCTCCATGGACCTCAGGGGGCAGGCTCGTCAAGCATGACAGATTATCAACATATTGTGGGCAAAAATAACTGATGGCGCCATGTTGTGTTTTCTGATTCGTGGGATACTATATTTTGGCGCCGTCAAGGGCGCAGGCGGAGAACATACCAGATATTGATATTAGGGCGCGGCGGTAAACCAGAACTGTCAGGACGCCAAAACCGTCAAGCTGATAGGGAGCAAAGAATATGGCCTGGACAGACGAGCGCGTTGAGCTTTTGAAGAAGTTATGGGCTGAGGGACTTTCCGCAGCTCAAATCGCCAACAAAATGGGCGGCGTCACCCGCAATGCGGTTATTGGCAAGGTTCACCGACTGGGCCTTTCCGGTCGCGCGACGCCGGCGAAACCTCAACGCGGCTGCGCGCCCTCTGCTGAGCGCAAAGAAGCAAGTCCGGTCAAGGAACGCAGACCTGAGGTTAAGTCGGTCATTCCTGAACCAGAATTTATCGCTCCCCTCGTCCTCGACACTGGCGACCGAACAACGGTTTCAACCATCAAGAACAATATGTGCAAATGGCCCATTGGCGATCCGGCGCGCGATGATTTTCATTTTTGCGGCCAGTCAACATTGTCCGGCAAATCCTATTGCGCTTATCACGCCCATCTTGCTTTCCAACCACCACAACGCCGCGAAGCCCGCAGAGAACCACGCCGTGTTCTCGCCAACCCGGAAAAACGCCGCGCCGCTAGTTAAGCCTGATCTGCTCCCCAATAAAAAACCCGCCCTCAATGGGCGGGTTTTTTATTACCAAAACTCGGGAATAAAAGCTCAGTCGTGCATTAGCCCGTTTCCAACGCATACCCCGCCGAGCGCACCGTACGGATTGGATCACCTTGCTTGTATTTGTTCAGCGCTTTGCGCAGGCGCCCGATATGGACGTCAACTGTTCTGACTTCCACAAAAACATCTGTTCCCCAAACCGCATTCAACAATTGCTCGCGGGAAAAAACCCGGCCCGGATGCTGAATGAAATGGTCGAGCAGGCGAAACTCAGTCGGGCCCAAGTGAATTTCTTTGTCACCGCGAATGACGCGATGAGACACCCGATCCACTTCGATATCGCCGACAATAACCTTGTCTTCAACTAATCCCGGCCTGATCCGCCGTAACACAGCGCGCACCCGCGCGATCAACTCGTTGGTTGAAAATGGCTTGGTGAGATAATCATCGGCGCCAGTATCCAGCCCGCGAATGCGGTCTGCTTCTTCTGAGCGCGCCGTCAGCATAATAATCGGCAGGTTTTGCGTTTCGGGTTTTGATCGGAGACGGCGACAAATTTCAATCCCGGAAACACTCGGCAACATCCAGTCCAGGATGATCAAGTCCGGCGCACTTTCCTGAATGCGCAGCAATGCTTCTTCACCATCTGACGCAACAGACACCTCAAAGTTTTCTTTTGCGAGATTATATTCCAGCAGCGTCGCCAGCGCTTCTTCGTCTTCGACAATCAGAATTTGTGTTGTTGTCATTTTCTACTCTCGCCTGACTATGACGACGCGCCAGTTCGCTTCGGCGGTTCAACGGTGATCGACGATGTCTCATCTCCCTTTGGCCGTATCTCAACCAAGGGCGAGCCCGTTACCTGAAAGTGGATAGCTTCGGCAATGTTGGTTGCGTGATCGCCAACGCGCTCAAAGTTTTTTGCGATAAAGACAAGATGCGTACAGGCGTTGACGCGATCTGAATCTTTCATCATTGCCAGCAAGATTTCCTGAAAGACTGAATTGTAAAGCTCGTCAAGCTCATCATCCCCGCCCCAAACGGCTTTCGCTGCTTCGAGGTTTTGCGTCGCATAAGCGTTCAGAATGTCAGAAAACTGGCGCAAGCTGGCGCGGCCCATTCTCGCGACGCCAAGGGTCGGGCGGGCCGGGACTTCGCGACTTACAACCAATGTGCGCTTGGCGACATTTTTCGCCAGATCGCCAACCCGCTCAAGCTCGCCGGTTACTTTCATGATGGTCATGACCTGCCGCAACATCTCTTTCGGCATGGTTGCCTTTTCCAGCATCGCCATGACGCGAGTTTCTATATCGCGGTCATATTCATCAAGGCGCTGGTCAACCGGGATCAACTTTTCCGCCGCCGCCACATCGCGCCGCTCAAACGCATTGATAGCGCCCAGCAATTGCTTTTCCACGAGCGCCGCCATGCGCGACAGCTCTGCTTCAAGATCGCGGAGATCAGCGTCAGAAAATTTCGAAACCGAGAAAGCCATAAAATACCAATTCAAACGCGCCTGTTCAGGCACGCCGCGTTAATGCCGCTGTTTTGTGACAAATTCTTGTCGCTCAAGAAAAAGATAGCGCATTTTGTGCGCCAACTGCAAATTTCGACCGCCCTACCTAGTCTGCGGCCGGAAAATAACAGTTGAACGCCGTACCGCCAGCAAGTTGACTTTCAATCTGAAACCCACCGCGGTGACGATTAACAATATGCTTCACGATCGCGAGCCCAAGACCTGTACCGCCGCTTTTTCGGCTTTGATCAATGTTGACCCGATAAAATCGCTCGGTCAGGCGGGGGATGGCCGCACGCTCGATACCGGGACCAAAATCTCTGATTTGTATAAAGAGAAGATCACTTACCGGCACACCGACGCGCGCTGCGATTTGCGCCGGAGAGTCCCCGGCCCGATGCCCGGGACTGCCGCCTTCTGAAAGAGCGGGCGCAGCGCCGCGCCCCACACGCAATTTAATCATCGCATGCTCACCGCCATATTTGACGGCATTATCCAACAGGTTTTGCACGGCTTGAAAAATTTCATCCCGCTCACCCAGCATCAGGGGCGGCTCGCCCGCATCATCAATAAAGTCTGCGATTGCCCCGGATGTTTCAAACAACGGCGCCATACTATCGATCACATCTCGCACAACATTGGACAGGTCAATCTTCTCGCGCGGCGGGACGTGCTCGTTCAACTCAATACGCGACAACGACATCAAATCTGAGACGAGGCGCTGCATCCGTTCGGCTTGAGCTTGCATGATCTTCAGAAATTTTTCCTGTGCTTCCGGGTCAGACTTTGCGTGACCACGCAAGGTTTCGATGAACCCCAAAAGAGACGCCAGCGGTGTTCTTAGTTCATGACTGGCGCTGGCGATAAAGTCAGCGCGCATCTGCTCCACGCGACGCTCACCGGTTAAATCCCGGATAAAAACGGCCGACCGAAAAGGAATGGTGGAACCGTCGAGCATACTATTAAGCGGCGCCACAAGGGCGCGGCACGAGCGCTCAACAGAATCCGTGGTCGTGAACTCCACAATTTGTTCAGAAGGTTTGTTTGCAGCATTTTCAGCCGCCTCGATCACATCCGGCGCGCGCAACACCGCTGCAAAATGGCGTCCTGCAATATTGTCGGTGCCGACAAAATCTTCCGCCGCCTGATTGGCGTATTCTACGATGCACTCAGCATCGAGGATAAAAAGCGGCTCCGGCAGGGCCTGCGCCACCCCTTGCGCCACTTGAAGACGCGACAGCTCTTCTCGGCGACTGTTCATTTCTTCTTCGAGACTTTGCGCAACCGGCGCACTGGCGTCGTCATTGGCGGAGAAATAATACCGAACACCCAACGCTGCGCCAAAGCTAAGCCAGGCAACAACCGCGATGCCCCACCCAACGGCGCCGCTTAAAACAACAACACAGCCAATCCCTGCACTAACGCCTAACGCCCACAAAAAATCATGGAGACGTTGGCGGTCAACGGTGGTCTTGATTAAACGGGGAAGGTTTTCCAGCATCACGGTCGCGGACATTAGGGGGTTGTTAGAACCAAAGCAATTGAGTGGTGCGCCGCTAGGCTTATCCGGCTTTGGGTTTTGGGCGCTAAGACCTTGGGCGTAGAATCGCGAATACGGTTCCACCTATAAACCCGGCCGCCATCTGCAATACCACCCCGAAAAGGCTTCGAGCACCTCCCATTGCACCGGCGCCGCCACGCGCGGCAGTATTCTCGATCAGCCAAATCACCGCAAACACTGCAACTGCACCGGCAAGCGGATAAGCGATAGGCGCAAGCGGGACCAATATGCGCTTGAGAAAAGCAGCAGCGCGAAAAGCTATCAACAAACCCAAGATCAAGGCTATTCCATATGTGGGGGTGAGGCCTAACAGATTTTTGACATAGGTCTGAAACTCTTGCGCAGGCGTATAAAGCGCTCCAATCGCAACTTGCTCATCCAGCACACGATAGGTGTAGAACACGATTGCCAAGACGATCGTTGTTAATGCTCCCGCAACAAAAGCAGGGACGAACCTTGCTGAATTCATCTTCTCACCCACCTATCTCAAATGTTCACAACCCCAAAAACAACACTCACTCGCACATTACGACATTGACGCAATACCTTTTGCACGCCTAACTTCGTAAAATTACTGCCGGAAACAAAAGGACTTATCCTGTGCAGCATAGATCGCGAAATTTTATATTGCTATCATGTCTTGCAGGGCTCGCCGCTGCTTGCTCCGACAATCATTCGGCCAATGCAGCACAAGGTTTACCGCCCGGCGGCGGTGGGGGCGATTCAGCATTGCAAAAAACCATGGCCGCCCCCGCACCCGCTGGAGAGGCGGCGCTAAATGTGGAAATACTTGCTGAAGGGCTTGTTAACCCATGGTCGATTTCATTCTTTCCTGATAACCTTATTCTGGTAACCGAGGTTACAGGAGATATACGCGCCATCAGAGATGATCGCTTGCTTCCCAACCCTATTCCAGGTGGACCGCCGGTTTTTTACCAGTATCAGGGCGGGCTTTTTGATATTATTCCGCACCCGGATTATAAAACTAACGGCACTATCTTTTTAACTTATGCTCATGGAATAATGAAAGCCAACGCGTTACGTGTGGCGAGAGCGAATTTTGACGGGCAAGAGATTACGAATCTGGAAGTAATCTATGAGGCCACCCCCCTTAAAGATACGGGGCATCATTTTGGCGGCCGTATAGTTTGGGGGCCTGACGATAAACTCTATGTCACAATTGGCGAAGGCTCACGCTACAAGGAAAAAGCCCAGGACATGGCAACGAGCTTTGGCGCCGTCATCCGCATCAATGAAGATGGGTCAATTCCCGACGACAACCCGGATTTTGGCGAAGGCGCGCGGCCGGAACTATACTCAAAAGGTCACCGCAATCCGCAAGGCCTTACCTATGACAGCGCTCGCGGCATTTTCTGGGAGCATGAGCACGGACCCCGCGGCGGTGATGAGATCAACATTATTGAGCCTGGCGCCAACTATGGTTGGCCAGTCGCTACTTATGGCATGGATTATAATGGCGCGCGCATTACGCCGTTTACGGAGTATAAAGGCACAAAACAGCCCTTTAAATACTGGACCCCGTCAATAGCGCCCTCTGGATTGGCAGTCTATCATGGCGATTTATTCGAAGGCTGGAATGGGGACCTTCTTGTCGGCGCCCTGAAATTAAAAGCTCTGCACCGTGTCGTTATGGATGGCGATAAAGAAGTTGGAGAAGAACGCTATCTCATTGGCGAGCGCATTCGCGATGTTCGTGTTGGTCCGGATGGGGCGATCTACGTCACGACGGAAGATCGCAGCGGCAAACCTGTAGGCAAATTGCTCCGCCTGACGCCACAATAATTTTATGACGCATCCATGATTGCCCGGCGAGCCGCCTGCCGGGCAAAGCGTAACGTCACGGCTTTGCGCCGCGCCGCGACAAGCCCGTCTTCAATAGCAGGCCGCTTAATCATGGCGCCAAAACCATCCGCCAGGATGAGCCCTTCCTCTTCCGGCAATAGCGCAAGCGGGAATGACGGCTCGACAGCGAAGAAAAACTGATCGCAGTAATCTTTATATTCCGGCCATTTTTGATCGACCTCAAAGTCGGCGCGGCAGGACTTCACCTCAGCGATGATTAACCGACCCTTACGATCCAGACCGGCCACATCCGCGCGTCGGCCATTGGCGAGTTTAAATTCAACCAGGGGCGACCATCCCATATCAATAAACAGACGGACGACGCCGCGCGTGATCATCACCGTCTGGTCGGGACGCGATTCAGGATTGGGCGACAGATCAGGGATAGCGGCTTCTTCAACGTTCTTCATTTGTTCATGAAACGCCGGAAGCCGACCTCCGTCAAGAGCCGTACAAAATGTAAGGGTTAGCCCTGAAATTCCGGCAGGCGAACAATCAGCCCGTCAAGGGCGTCGCTGACCGTAATTTGGCAGGAAAGGCGCGAGTTTTCTTTTGGCTCATAGGCAAAATCCAGCATGGATTCTTCCATTGCTTCAGGCTTGCCGGTTTTTTCACGCCATGCGTCATCAACATAGACATGGCAGGTGGCGCAGGCGCAAGCGCCGCCGCAATCAGCATCGATACCGGGAACCATATTCTTGACCGCTGTTTCCATGACGGAGACGCCGCTGTCGGCCTCGACAACATGTTCGGTTCCATTCTGCTCAATATAAGTAATCTTCGCCATTGCCTGTTTTCCTGAGGACGCTGCTGAACGAGTGATTTAAGGCGCTGAACGCCAAGGGCAAGCCTTTATCTGTTTTTTGTCAGCAATCAATGCAAGATCACCTTCGTTAAATGGCCCTTGCGCAGATATTAGATGAGGCCGATATGGCTCTCCAGAAGGATGAGACCCATGGCGGAAACCACAATTGTCACCATCAAGGATGAAGCAGCGATGGCCCGCGCCGGGGCGTGGCTCGCAGGCATTGTCCGTCCAGGTGACGTGCTGCTGCTGGAAGGCCCTCTCGGCGCTGGCAAAACAACCCTGGCGCGAGGGCTCATCCAGAAATTCTGTGGCGCCCGCGACGTCCCCAGCCCTACCTTTACGCTGGTGGAAACTTATGAAAACGAGGGCCGCGCCCTTTGGCATTTCGATCTCTATCGGCTCGAAAAGCCCGAAGACGTCTGGGAGCTTGGGCTGGAAGAAGCGCTGGATGAAGCAATC
>BQJH01000002.1 GCA_021604605.1 Hyphococcus sp. | reverse complement strand
AAAAAGCTTTATGTTCAGGCCTTTGTTTGTGCGTTCTTTGTAACATCTGACCGCAAATCTTGATGGCCAACGCCCGGTGAAGGGCTTGCCGGTTGACCTAAGGCCTTGTATCCGCTCAACATCACGAGGGCGCGACCTTTTTGGCAGCGGGATGGAACTGAATATGCTAGCGGGCGCGCGAATGTATTGTAATATTGCGCAGAGCATGGGGGAATGCTCTTGGTGCTTTAAATTTACGTCAGCTGTTGCTGGCGCTGTTGTTGCTGACACCGTGCGGGGGCGTTAATGGCCGAAATCAACGAACGAATTTTGCCAACTCCGACTACAAATACGTCTTTGGAATTTCGCTGCGGTGGTTTTGACACACTGCCGAACGTCCTCGACTACGCCGCCCAGGGCGAAACAGGATTTAATTTCTTCAATCTACGCGGCGAAGTTGATCGTTGCCTGCCCTATTCTGAGCTGCGCACTCGCGCGCTCGAACTCGCTGGACGTCTTGCCTCTAAACTCGAGCGTGGCGATCGCGTCGCCCTCGTGGCGGAAACCAGCCCGGAATTTATGATCACTTTCTTTGCTTGCCAATATGCAGGCATGATCCCGGCGCCCATGCCGATGCCCGTCAACCTTGGCGGCAAGGATGGGTACATCCTGCAAATCCGCCAGATGATATCTGGCGCCCGCGCTGCTATTGCTGTCGGCCCAGCATCCCTCAACGAGTTTTTAACAGAGGCTGCCGAGACAACGCCAGGCGTTGAAGTCCTTGATTTTGAAACACTGTTTGCATTGCCTGATACTGGCGTCACGCCGGTCCCTTCAGGGCCCGATGAGAATTGTTATATTCAGTACTCGTCCGGCTCAACGAGCGCCCCTAAAGGCGTCATCGGCACCCAGCGTTCGGTTAATGCGAACCTGACAGCGATTAACCGCTACGGCATTTACGCTCATGAAGGTGATCGCGGCATTTCATGGCTTCCGCTTTATCATGACATGGGACTTATCGGCTTTGTCCTGACGACACTTGCCTCTCAGCAATCTGTTGATTTTCTTGCGACCTCTGACTTTGTTCGCCGCCCCCTCTTATGGTTGCGGATCATGACAGAGATGAAGTCCACAATCACCTATAGCCCGTCCTTCGGCTACGATCTTTCCGCCAAGCGCTCCGCTCGAGCAGAACCAGGGTCCATTGACCTTTCATCCTTGCGCATCGCCGGCATTGGCGGCGACATGGTGCGCCCCGAAGCACTGAATGCCTTTGCGGAAGCCTTTGGGCCATTTGGGTTTGACAAAAACGCCTTCGCACCGAGCTATGGCATGGCCGAAGCAACCCTTGCGATCGCATTTCCAGAATTGGGCGCAGACTTGCGCATCGATGAAGTCGACATGCGCCACTACACTCGCTCAGGCGTTGCGCAGCCAGCCTCTGCTGTAACATCGCCTGAACATCGGCGCGGTTTTGTGTCCTGTGGCCGCGCCTTGCCGGAGCATGCAATCGAAGTTCGAGGAGAAGATGGCGCACCGTGTAAAGAACGCGATGTCGGACGGATTTTCATCAAAGGGCCAAGCCTGACACCCGGCTATTTTTCTGACCCTGAGGCCTCTGCCGCCATGTACCATGGCGACTGGCTCGACACTGGTGATATGGGATACACCCTCGACGGCCAGATCGTGATTACCGGGCGCGCCAAAGATTTGATCATTATCAATGGCCGCAATATCTGGCCGCAGGATATCGAATGGGCGGTTGAAAAAACCGAAGGCGTCAGAAGCGGTGGCGTCGCCGCCTTTTCTGTCGATGACGGCAGCGGTGAACGGATTGTTGTTGTCGCTGAACGTCGCGGCATGAATGATGAAGCCCTTGCCGCTCTCAAACGCGAAATCTCTGCTGTTATCCAGAATGCGGCCGGCGCACCGGCTGATGTTATTCTTGCCCGCCCCCATTCCATGGTGGTCACATCATCAGGCAAGCTCTCAAGGGCCAAGGTAAGACAGAAATATCTCGACGGCGCCTTTGATGAATTTAAAGTCGACGCCAGCGCAGACGCGCAACGCGCTGTCGGCGAGGCGCGAGTCTAGACGTTGCGCGTCGCCGTTACGGGGGGAACCGGTTTTGTCGGCGCCGCTCTGATAACAACTCTTCTAAATCGTCAGGATGAAATCACCGCGCTTGCGCGCGACCGGAAAAAACTGAAATCATCCGGCGCTGTACGTGTGATTGAAGGTGATTTAGCCAATGAAGAAGCGCTAAACGCTCTTGCCAATGGCGCTGACGTTTTCATCAACCTTGCTGGCGTCACCCATGCGCATTCGGAACAGGACTACGCTCGCGTCAACGTCGACGGCGCCGTACGCGCCGCAAAGGCTGCGGCCGCTCATGGGGCAAAATTCATTCACATATCTTCCATGTCGGCGCGCGTTCCGGGCGTATCCCCTTATGCACAAAGCAAATATGATAGTGAGACTGCCGTCGCCAAGGCATCGGGCGCCAATCCTCAGCTCTCTTTAAGGTTGCCGGCCATTTATGGGCCAGGCGACCTGGTCACTTTACCTTTTTTCAAACTGGTCAAGTCCGGTTTTGCGCTGGAACCTAAAACCACCCCGCCCGCGAGAGCCTCTATTCTCTACGTCGATGATGCGGCTCAAGCCATCCTCGCGGCGGCAATGGCGGCGCCTGCGGGACGTGTCTATGAGGTCGGCGATACTTCTGCCGATGGTCATGCCTGGACCGAGATTGGTGAAGTATTAGGGCGCGTGCTGGACAAGACGCCAAAATCCATCAAAGCGCCGCGCGCCTTTGTGGCGGCCTATCACCGCCTTGTCAGGACGGGAGAGCGCCTGCTTAATCGCCCCCCCAGCGTCCGCGCGGGACAGATCAATGAATTCTTTCACCCGGATTGGGTCGCCAGAGATAACCTTTTAAGCGAAAAAACTGACTGGCGGGCCACAACCTCGCTGGAAGACGGATTTGCAAAAACTGCGCTATGGTATCAAGAGAACGGTTTGCTATAAGCGGCCCCTCGCATCCGGCGTTTAATTCTTGAGGAGAAACCCTATGTCCAGCATTCAGGAAGACGATGATCTCGTATTCCGGAAAATCTGTTCGCTGATCGAGCCGCTCAATGACAAGGGCGTCAAGCTGACCCGGGAAACCGATTTAATCGCTGATCTGGAAATCGATTCTGTCGCCGTTCTTGATGTCGTTATGGACATTGAAGACAATTATGACATCTCGATCCCCGTGAACACAATTTCTGAAATCAAGACCATCGGCGAACTTGTGGATGCAATCCACGCGATAAAGAAAGAGCAGACCTGAGACCATGAGCCTGTTTGATAAATTCAAGCCGACCGCGACAATGTACTATGCTTTGCGTGACGAAATCGGTCGTGATCCATTTGGCGTTTCAATGGATGAAATGAAGGGGCCGACACGCGCCCTTGTCGATGGAAAAGAAATCGTCCTTGCGGGAACGAATAACTATCTTGGCCTGACCTATGAGGAAAGCGCCGTTGCTGCAACGATCAAGGCCGTAGAGCAATCCGGCACCGGCACAACAGGATCACGCTTTGCTAACGGCACATACGCGGCGCACCGGCAGCTGGAAATCGATCTCGCCGCCTATCTTGGCTACAAACACTGCATTGTTTTTTCGACAGGATATCAGGCCAACCTTGGCGCCATCTCGGCGTTGGCCCAGGCGCCTGACGATGTTATCCTGATCGATGCTGACAGCCACGCCTGTATCTATGATGGTTGCCAACTCTCTGGCGCGGAAACTATCCGCTTCCGTCACAATGATCCGGAAAGTCTTGAAAAACGCCTTCAACGTCTTGGCGAAAACGTCAAAGGCAAACTGGTTTGCTTTGAGGGCATGTATTCGATGTTTGGCGACACCGCACCGGTGAAAGAACTGGTCGAAGTCGCGCATAAATACGGCGCTTATGCGCTGCTTGATGAGGCGCACTCTTTTGGCGTTTTTGGGGAGAACGGCCGCGGTATTTGTGAGCATGACGAAGTGCTCGATCAGGTTGATTTCTACACAGGCACGTTCTCCAAAAGCCTTGCTTCAATCGGCGGCTTTGTGGCGTCAAACCACGATGAGCTTGAGTATCTGCGGTTCTCCAGCCGTCCTTACATGTTCACCGCCTCGCCATCACCAGCCAATATTGCGGCGGCTTCAGCGGCGTTGAAAAAAATCTCATCCGACCAATCAATGCGTGTGCAATTATGGGAGAATGCAAAGCGCGTTCATGCCGCTTTCACTCAGCTTGGCTTTGATCTCTGCGCCCCGTGCAGCCCGGTCATTGCTGTACGGATGAAAAGCCGGGACCAGGCCTTCAAGGCGTGGAATTTCCTGATGGATAATGGCGTTTATGTTAACCTTGCCATTCCCCCTGGCACGCCAAATGCAACGTCCATCCTGCGCCTTAGTGTGTCTTCCGCCCACACGACGGAAGATCTTGATATTGTTATTAATGCTTATGGCGCGCTGGCGGAGAAACTCTCCGGTGAATTGAAAGACGATTGATAAAAGGAAAAGGCCTGCTCGCATTTGCGTTAGCCATAATATGACCGTATTTGCGCCCTTCCGATAGCGATGGGCTAAGATAGGTTGCGTTTTAGTGAGTATAATTTGAAGGGTGAGTATCCGTGGGAAATTTTCAAAAGAGACTATTAACGGCTAGCGCCGTTTTTGGGTTCGGTATTCTGTCAGCGCTGATAGGCGTTGTGAATGCCGCTGAAGATGAGGCTGTGAATGCGGAAAAGTTCGCCTTTGACCATGTGAGCTGCATTGGCGCTAAAAATGAGATTCGGGTTATCGTTTCCGGTGTCAAAGACAGTATCGGCCTCATCACAGCAGACCTTTATCCTAATGATCAGGAAGCTTTCCTCAAAGGGCCTTTACGGGTCAGTCAGGTAAAGTTTGCTGCGCGCTCACCCATGACCAAGTTTTGCATCCGAGCACCCGAGAGCGGTTCTTACGCGGTTGCGCTCTATCATGATGAAAACGCCAATGGCGGCTTTGATAAGGGCGCCTTCGGCATGCCCGCAGAACCCTGGGGGATTTCCAACAATCCCAAAGTGCGTTTTGCGGCGCCGCCCGTAGAAAAGGCGCTTTTTTCGGTCGATGGAAGCGGCGCAAAGCTGGAAATCGAACTGAACTAGGGTTAGGCGTTTGTCTTTCACACAGTGCAAACAGCACTGTCAGGACAAATAAGAGGCCGCTCGCCCATGACGTCAGCCCAACAAGCACCATCAACGCCCTCCAATATCGAAATCCGCCGGGTCGAAACAAGCGACGACCGCAAAACCTTCATCCGGCTTGCCAATTCGATTTATGCTGATGATCCGAATTTCGTTGCGCCGCTCGAATTTGAGCTTGCCGACAGGATGAATGCAGAAAAAAACCCGGCGCTGAAATCATCCCCCCATCAATTGTGGGTGGCTTACAAGGACAACCGGCCTGTCGGGCGCATCTCAGCCGTGGCCAATAAATCCCACCTTGATCACTACAATGACGCCGCCGGACATTTTGGATTTCTGGACGCGGAAGACGACCCGGCAATCTTTGACGCCCTTATACAAACCGCATCCGACTGGATGCGCGCTCAAGGCTTAAAAAAAATCCAGGGGCCATTTAATTTTTCCGTCAATGAAGAAATCGGCATGCTGGTGGATGGGTTTGATACCCCGCCCTATGTGATGATGCCGCATGGACGGCGCTACGCCCCCGGGCACATGGAGCGGTTGGGCTTTACCAAGGCAAAAGACATGCATGCGTTGGAGTATTATCCAGTGCGCGATTTTATCCCGACAAAACGTATGCGGTTTATCGAAAAGGCGTTGGCGAAACCCAATGTCTCAATTCGCACGCTGGCGCCGGGAGACCTCATTGGCGATGTCCGTATCATTATCGATATCTTCAACGATGCATGGTCTGATAATTGGGGATTTATTCCTTTCACGGAAGAGCATGCCCAACACATGGCGGCGGAATTAAAACCCATTATACAAAACCACAATGTCGTGATCTGTTATTATGATGGGGAGCCAGCAGCTTTTGGCCTCGTCCTGCCAAACATCAATCGTGCGATCAAAGGCTTTAACGGCAAGCTTTTCCCGTTCAACTGGGCAAAACTTTTATACCGACTAAAAGTCAAAGGCATTGACCAATCACGCATGCCGCTGATGGGCGTTCGAAAAAGTCTCCACAAAAAACCTGTTGGCGCAGCATTTGCCTACAAAATTATTGAGATGGTCAATAGCTCAAACATGGACCGGGGGGTCACCCACTCGGAACTGTCGTGGATTTTGGAAGACAATGATTCCATGCTAACAATGCTCACAGACATGGGGTGCAAAATTTACAAGACCTATCGGATTTACGAAAAGGGGCTTTAATATGCACACGAAGTTAGTCGCCATCACTATCGCCGCCGGCCTGGCGCTCAGTAGCTGCCAGAACGATAAGTCCGCCACTACCGCCGCCTGCGCACCGTTAGGGCAAACCAAAGAACAATTGATGGAGCTGCGCGCCAATGACTTCGTTGGTGACGAAACATTTTCTTATGATGAGTTTGCCCTGGCTATGATTGACTGTCTTGGCGACCCCGACCCTGAACTACGTGATACCATTGGTTACGAATCGTTCGCCGCCCTTTTACGGGGGAAACGTGTTACGCCAGAGACAACTAGAAAAATAAAAGCACAACTGATCAACGCCCTTACCGAACCGGATCAGGATGGGTTTCGCCGTCCATTTGCCGCCCTTGTTCTGGCAGAAATTGCCCGTACTGACAGAGTTGATAATTACTTTACGCCTGAAGAGCGCGATGAACTCATCGATTCAGCAGCGGCGTATATGGAATCGATTACCGATTACCGCGGATATGAGGATGGCGTCGGATGGCGTCATGCCGTTGCGCACAATGCCGATCTGTTAATGCAGTTAGCCCTCAATGATGAATTGACCAGGGAACAATATCTCCGCGTTCGCGATGCTGTTGTCCCGCAAATCATCCCACAAAATGCGCATTTTTATGTTTATGGCGAAGATGAGCGCCTGGCCCGCCCTGTCCTTTTTATAGCCCGACGCGGCCTTATGACTGAGGAAGAATGGACCGCATGGTTTGAATCGGTCGCCAGCAAGGGCGCCCTCGCTGAAGGTGAAGAGTTTACCTTCTCTCAAGAATTTCTTGCCCGACGCCACAACCTCAATGCATTTGCCACAATGATTTACGTCAATGCAGATGCGTCAGAATCCGAACAGTTAAAAGCCCTTTTACCGGGCGCCATGGCGATGTTGCGCGCTGCGGGATGAAATCTCTTATCTAAAAAACGGCTCGTCAAAACTTCGGAGTTTGCGTGAGTGTAACGATCCGGCTTTCATTTCCTTGCGCAAGATATCGATCGCGCGGATGCCGATTTCTAAGTGTTGGCTAACCCGCTCCTGATAGAACGCATCCGCCATGCCGGGGAGCTTTACCTCACCGTGGAGCGGGCGATCAGACACGCATAATAATGTGCCGTAAGGAACGCGGTAGCGATAACCATTGGCGGCGATTGTCGCCGATTCCATATCGATGGCGATGGCCCGCGCCTGATTGAGCCGGACAGCGTTGCCTTCAAAACGCAGCTCCCAGTTTCTGTCATCGGTTGTGACCACAGTCCCCGTGCGCAAATGTTCTTTTAGTTTTCCCTTTGCGATACCGCTGACTTCCTGCACTGACTGAGTTAGGGCGACCTGCACCTCCGCCAAGGTCGGCAACGGCACCGATGGCGAGAGAACATCATCAAGCACATGATCTTCACGCAGATAAGCGTGAGCCAAAACATAATCGCCAAGCCGTTGTGTCCGACGCAAGCCGCCACAATGGCCGATCATCAGCCAGACTTGCGGGCGCAGAACCGCCAGATGATCGGTAATTGTTTTTGCGTTAGATGGACCGACGCCAATATTGACGAGCGTAATTCCTTGCCGCCCTTTTTGGGTCAGATGATAGGCTGGCATTTGCGGGTTTTTTACCGCGTCATTTGGAGACGGGTCTTTTTTCGTGGTAATGCGGTCGCCTGGCTCTATTAAAGCTTCCGCGCGCCCGGCTGCGACTTCTTTTTTCCCAAATTCAACAAACTCATCCACGTAGCGCTGGTAGTTTGTGAAAAGAATGAACTCTTGAAAATACTCCGGGCGCGTCGCTGTGTAATGTTGAATTCTGTGTAAAGAATAATCAATCCGCTCTGCCGTAAACAAGGTCAACGGTAGCGGCCCAGAGCGCTTTAAGATGAACTGGCCATCCACAATGTCGTCATTCGTCGCGACAAGATTTGGCGTATGGAAAAAATATTGAAGCTCGCTGCGCTTTTCTTGGGTCAATGCCCCCGTAGCGCTCTCTAGCGCGAATGATAGAGGGATCGGCGAGAAGGACTGCCCAACAAAAATCTTCGCGGAAAACCGGCCCATGATGCGCTCAAGCTGGCTTTTGAGATATTCTGCATAAAGCGCAGGCTGTGTGATTGTGGCCCCATGAACACTTGTTGAGGCGACGCGGCCCAGAGCAAGCTTGGATGTTTGCGGCGCACTTTCTGCTGGCACTTTCGCGCAAAGATAAGGGTAGGTTGGCGCATCCCCGCTCTCGAACGATGTATCTCCCGCCATAAACGCGTCAAACCGGTCTTTCAGTTGCAGATGGGCTTTTTCGTAAAGCTCACTCAAACGTTCTATCGCCTCATCGGGCGTCGCGCAGGCAACTAGATCACTGGCAGGGGCGTCAATTGGGGGGGATGTTGTCATATAAAGGTCCCTTGAATTTAAAATTCTGACCGATCTACACCTTCTGGTCTGCGAACGCCAGAGATTACGGGCTTAGGTTGTGTATGGGGGTGAGCTGTTATGATCAGCACTGGCCACATCCAAACGAACCAAAAGTCACATGTGTCAACATGGTCCTTGTTCACCCATACCACCCTATGCAGGTTAGCAAGTGCACGATACTGAACGCGGACAGATTATGCGACGCAATGATCAAAACAGCCCGCCGCAAAAGAGCTGGCGCTGGACCCTTCTCAGACTGGTCTTAATATTAGGATTGTTGCTTCTGTTAGCTTTGGCGGCATTTGGGCTTCACGCGGCCTTTAACGTGCCGGGACAAGCCGTCACAATTACATTGAGCTTACTATTTGGCCTGCCATATAGCCTTGGGGCTATAGCCGCGTTCCTGAACAACCCGAACGGGACAAAGCCAATAATACCAAGCTACGCCCTAACAACACTGTCTACTATATTCGTCCTCGTCCTTGGCGGTCTAATACTGCGAGAGGGAGTAATCTGCATTGTAATGTTACTGCCTTTGTGGCTGATGAGTGCAGTCTTGGGCGCCAATACCGTCACCAGCCTTCAAAAGGCGTGCCGGGAAAAATTTAGAGTTAATTGCAGTATCCTGGTCTGCATACCAATCCTTCTTCTTTTTGGAGATAGTTACCTCCCCCGTAACACAACAGAGTTCACGGTTGAGCGCTCCATTACAATCGACGCCCCAACAGATGCCGTATGGCAGGCGCTTTCATCACTCGATGATATCCAGCCCATAGAGGGGCGCTGGAATGTAAGCCAGAGCCTTCTCCGCATACCACGCCCAAAATCTGCAAATGTTCTTGGCGAAGGCGTTGGGGCAAGAAGATTTGCAAGGTGGGGTGAAAATATTTCATTCGAAGAACATATAACCACCTGGGAGCATGCAGAACGAATGAGATGGAAATTCGAGTTCCCAAATTCATCTGTTCATCAATACACTGACCGTCATATATCGCCAGACGGCAAACACTTGAGAGTTATTGATGGTGGATACAAATTGGTATCACTCGGCCCTGAGCGAACCAAGCTGATACTAGATACGAGATATACGGCAACAACACCGGTAAATTTGTATAGCTCGATATGGGGTGAGCTTATTCTCGGCGATATTCAAAACAACGTTCTAAAGATCGTAAAAGACCGCACAGAGGCTAGCGCAACACTCAACCAAGCAATCGGCGCGTAACGCCAGACAGCAGTCGATGCGCAAGAGACTTCGCGCTATCCCGTATCAGCGCCTCGCCGCGCATCGGTGGATTAAACCCTTTTTGACGCAACCATCCATTCACCTGGTGAAGGCGCGCCTCCGCATCGGAAAAACGAGATCGCCACGTAACGGATAATGACACCGAGACCTCGTCACCAACCTGAACCCAATGTGGTGACTTTAACGGAACATGCAAAGCATCGCCCGGATGTAAGGATATAGACTGCCGAAACGCATCATACGCTTTATCGTGAACCAGATTGCGGTGCCCACCCTCACTATGAAAACTCTCATGT
The DNA here is from genome assembly GCA_021604605.1 of Hyphococcus sp. Taxonomy (GTDB): domain Bacteria; phylum Pseudomonadota; class Alphaproteobacteria; order Caulobacterales; family Parvularculaceae; genus Hyphococcus. The sequence continues at coordinate 21,428 of BQJH01000002.1, read as the reverse complement.
TGTTCAGGAGAAACCAGTGACGGCTCATTCGCAGGATAAAGGTGAAATGTCTTATGCCCGGCAATCTGCAATAAAATGTTATGCTCCGGGTCCATGTGAAAAGGCGTAACGGCGCCGGGTGAAGAAATAAAAATAAACCCTTCGCGCTTATACATTGGTCCATGATCGGCAGCAACCAAAGCACTCACTTCATCCAGCACATTATCCAGCAATGCGTTATAACTCGGATGGTCCTCAATATTTTTCAAAACAAGCCATGAGTCACAATCCTGAATTCTGCGCACGGTCTCCTCTGCGCTCAGGCCGTTCATCGGCGTTTTATCCGGATCCTGCTCAACTGGAAGATCACCGACATTATATTCAACGCTTTTAGCCGGTAGAGCTTTCGTCAGCTCAACCAACGCCGCCATATCCAACAGTGGATTTCCTGTCAGGTGATGGCGTAAAGCCGCTGGCGCAACCGGATATCCAGCAGCAAAAACGCCCAAAGGCTGCTCATCAAAAATCATTGAGCATCCTTTCGGAGAATATTGACGCCGCCTCGCACCTGTAGGCGTGCTTTTTCAAGCGCCTTGCACAAACGCAGTATTCTTTTACCGTGTACGCCGCTCACATTGAGACCTGTAATGCGGCGGCGTTGAGGCCAAAGACTGTTTATCATTGCATGATCCGGCGCCGCACAGGAATCCATGAAGGTGAAAGCATGATCGTTCAGTAAGTGTTTTGTAGCCTCTAACTCAATCATTACGCCCGGCGAATACCGGGAGAAAGCGGGGTCATGGCAGATTTTGATGGAAAATTTATCGGCGGCGCCAAACGACACCAGCATGGCAATCGGCTGATTACCGCAGTCGAGGCGCATAAATGAGAGTTGCCCGGCAGTATAGGCGCCCGTAAGAACGCTCTCAAACCAGTTAGAGTCTGCCCGGGAGGATGCAAGCGAGCTTTTCTCATCGCCGCGCCAGCCACGATGTTCCATATCCAAAAATAGCTTACCCCATTCCTGAATACTATTTTTATCTGTCAGCTGATGAAATGTAATGGGTCCCTGTTCTGACAGGCGCTTTCGCAGGCGATTAAATTCCTTTTGTTTTTTCTTCCTGATATTTTGTTCGATATATTTTGAAGGGCTTTGCCCAGCATGGAGTATGGCCCGCTCATAACTTCCCGCACAGTAATAGTCTCGGCGCTTCAAGCGCGCCGCATGACGGAATGCAGCCATTACCGGTCCTTCAACACCTAACTGAAATAGACGCAAAAAGGATCGCGCCTCCTCACCATCGCATAGAAGGTCAAGCATACTCGCCGCGACCGCAGCTGCGTTATCGCCATGCAAAAGCGGCGCGGCATAAAAACAATGCGGATGGCGCCATGTTCCCCAAAACCCAACGGGAAGGCGTGCATAGCCCCGCATTGCCCGGACGGGCGCAATCCCCATTAATTCTGAGCGATCATCGCCTTTCCAAACGCATGCCAGACGGACATGCTTGTCAGCATATTGTTCAAGAGCAGGGATTAACGCCCATGGCTCAAAAAAAGGATTTCTCTCCAGCGCCTTTTCAGCCAGCTCCGTCCAGGGGCCGGCAATGTGGTGCACGTCTTCAGGCTTTACCAGTTCGGTTAACAAGACTGAGGTTAACTCAGATCTCGTGGCATCGAGATCGACAGGGGCAGGAGGCTCTTCACCCTGCTTGCTCAAACCTGTCCCATTTGGCGCCATTAGTGATCCGTTATGATGCGAAAATTCCTGTGAAAGCATGCAAAACGCCCCTCTCACCTAAATTCCTGCATAAGATGCGCCGACCTAATGGGCGTTAAATTTTGGCGATTTCATCATCATTTAAGGTCCGCGCTTCGTCGACCAGCATGATCGGCACGCCATCCCGGATAGGGTAGGCGAGCGCCGCCTTCTTACTCAACAACTCACCCGCATGGCGGTCATAAACCAGGCGTCCGCGCGTCTGCGGGCAGACCAGGACTTCTAATAATTTGGGGTCAATCTCACTTGCCTGATGTGTATCACTCATCGCCTCATACCCATTGCTATGTCCAGCCTATTGCAACACCTGATCGCCGCCCGGCTCTTCTCCGCCAGACATCTCCATCAACGCCATCAAACACTCAGCCCGCTCGGCAACCGTTTGCGCTTCCAGCAATGCCTGCTTCTCGTTTGGCGCAAAAGGACAGCCCATTGCAAGCGAGGCGACCAATGCGTCAAGCGGCGCGTCATCAATATTATCGCCATCCGCCTTCAAGCTTTCCGCCTCCAGGTAGTCATGCATGATTTCGAGAAACTCATCGCGATCCACATCTATAGCAGACTCATCCTTGTGCGCATCAATTTCAAAGGCATCCCAGTTTGCCTCACCGACCCGATAGGGCGCTGCGTCTTTAGCTCCGCCCTTAACTTCCCTGGCAAGCTCGAAGCGGCGAATGCCTGTTAAAGTAATAAGATAGCGACCATCACCGGACTCCACGAACGAAGTGATGCGCCCTGCACAACCGACCTCATAGAGCTCACCCTCATTGCCAGCGCCGATGTTCTGGCCCGTGTTTTCTACCGGCTGGATCATACCTATCAGCCGTGCGCCCGCCAGTGCGTCATCAACCATGCGTAAATAACGCGGTTCAAAAATATTCAGCGGCAACTGCCCTTGCGGTAATAAAAGGGCGCCAGGTAGGGGGAAAAGCGGGATCGTTTTTGGCAGATCGAATTTCTGCTGAGGGTTAGAGGGAACAATCATAAAGGCGCATGCGCTTTCGAACTAAGCTTACGAAAATAATATTGAGGACAATCGCCGACGTGAGCGGATTGTCTCTGGATGGGTCGGCCCTAGAGCCTCAAACACAGTCAACAGCTTCTTGCGCGCCGCATCTTCGTTCCACTCACGGTCGCGCTCAATGATAGCGAGAAGCTCATCAATTGCCGGCTCCATTGCCCCGGAACCAAGATGCGCACACGCAAGATCAAACCGCGCTTCTAAATTGTCCGGGTTGACCTCAACTTTGGCCTTTAGCGCCGCCGCATCACCACCGCCGGGGCTTTCTTCCGCCAATGCAATTGAAGCTTTAATCCCGGTCAACAATTGATCATCCTGCTTGTCGGACGGAACCAACTCCAGGGTCTGCTTTGCGTTCTCAACATTTCCTGACAGCAAGTGGCAACGCGCCAACCCGGCAATCGCACGAATATTCGTGTTATCAGCCTGCGCGACTTGTCCGAATAACTGGGCGGCGGCGGCTATATCGCCTTCTGCGAGCGCCGCTTCGCCAGCGTTTAAATAATCCTCGGACGGATCGCCGCCAGCCTCCCCTTCCGCCGTTGGAAGTGCAGTCAAACGATCAATAAAAGCATTGACTTCACTCTCTGGCACCGCTCCCTGAAACCCGTCTGCCGGCCGTCCCTGATAAAATGCATAGACTGTCGGGATTGACTGGATCCTCAACTGGCTCGCCAGCATCTGGTTTTTGTCGATGTCTATCTTTGCCAGCCGCACTTTGCCGCCAGCCGCCTTGACGGCCTTCTCCAGAACCGGCGTCAGCTGCTTACAGGGACCGCACCAGTCAGCCCAAAAATCGACGATAATCGGTGTCGTCATCGACGCGTTGATGACGTCCGCCTCAAAGGTCTCAATTGTGACGTCCTTGATGAGGTCTACTTGCCCATCAGCGCCTTCAGGGGAACCGATAATCGTATCCATGGATGTCTCCGTTGCGATAGAGATTAGATGAGGGCCAAATGGGCGAAACGCAAGCGGTTAGCCTATCGTTGGGGCTGCGAGATCAACGATTTGCGGCGTAAAACCGCAGCTTTCAATAAATCGAACAAGGTCATCCGGAGAAATAGCCGTCGACGCAGTGTTTTCAAGCGGATGGAACCAGAGAGGAGCCTCAGCTATCAAGGCCTTGTCAAGAATGACCCGGTCAAGAGCTTTCGACCCTGAATTGATTAGTGAAAACGGCGTTACCGCTCCGGGGATAACCCCTAGCGTGGCGGTCATCAATTCGGGCTTGCCAAAGGAGAGCCTGCCTTTAGCGCCGATCGCCTTACCGAGCCCTACGAGATCAACGCGGGTTTGCGCTAGAGCCACAGCAAGCGTGAGTGAGCCCTTTTTATCTTTCAAAAAGAGGTTCTTTGAGTGGCCTCCCGGATAGTCGCTCTTAAACGCCGCCCCGTCCTCCACGGTGAAAAATGCCGGGTGCTCGATGGTTTTATGCGCAATTTCAAGGCCATCCAGGTAAGTAAACAGCTCATCCCGACTTTTCGCGGGGCTCTCGTTTTTAAGTTCGGGATCATTCATGGATAATTTCGGCCCTCCCTTACGGCTACAAATAATTGACTATTTTCCGGCTTGCAAAGCCGCTTTTGCTCGTGCATATAGCGGCCCCTGCAAGCCTTTCACAAGGTCAGCAGTACGTCAGTGAGCGGGCGTAGCTCAGGGGTAGAGCGAAACCTTGCCAAGGTTTAGGTCGTGCGTTCGAATCGCATCGCCCGCTCCATTTTTCCAGAAAAGTCCGATCATTCGCTTGTCAGCCAGCCTTCAGTTGCGCTCATTGCTTAACGCAGCTGGCAATTAGCGCGTCAGGCGGCGACCTCTTCCACCAAACGCAGGCCGTCACTTTTCTCACCACTCAAACGGATGATGAAGCAGTTGCCGGCATCGCACGGCGCCCAGCTGAACGTACCGCCGCAAATTTCGACAGCGCGCGCCACAGTGCGCAGGAACATCGACATTTCAGCGCCATCACTGGTGAGGTAGTTATCAATCTTGGTGAGCGGTTTGGTTTCCTGAAGGAAGCGTTCGTTGTCTATCGCAGGACCGTCGTCGCGTAATGTAATCTCTACTGCCCCGGCATTCTGCTCAAGCTCAATCGACAGCACAGAAACATTATCACTTTGTTCGCTATAATGATTAACCAAACTATCAAGCGCCGTCTTAAAGACGGAACAATCGGTACGGATCATCCCAGCTTTACCGTTCGTTTTAACTGACATCTCAACAGGCAACATTTCTTTGAAATCGTAGATCATTTCGTCAATCGGAGCATCTTCGAAATTTTGTGCGCCATCGACGTCGTCCAAACGATGATAATTCAACAGATTATTGACACTCTTTGAAAGGTTAGCTGTCGCATTTTTAATATATCGAGCGCCTTCCACACCATCATTAATCGAGATGCGCTCTTCTTCAACATCAAGACTGTTCATGACTATGTCAGAAAACCCATTAATTTGATGAAGCGGCGTTTTGACAAAATGGACCAGCATATTCATCGCGGCCAGCTTGCGTTCATTGTCGCGCTTAGCGTCATCCAGGAGAATATTCAGCTTGGCGTTTTGTGTTTGAATAGTTTGCGATTTTAAAAAGTCGACGCGCTGATACCTTTGCATCAAGTACACACCAATTGCACAGACAACGCCGACAAGCAGTAAGTTGATCGACTGCAACACGGCATTACTAATATCCGGGTGGGCGAAAGCGGCGATAACAAAAGTCACCTGTGTCGAGGCAATTACCACCACCATACTTATAAAGCTCAGCCGCAAGAACAGACTGAACATGATAAAGCCCTGAATTAGCGCGATATAATAGGTGTTTTCGAGCGACGGCTGGGTGTAGACGATCAAATTGATGGCCGCACCCATCAAAATCAAAACCGCCGCAGAAATAGGGTCATGAAAAGGGCGAAACCGCTTGATAAGTAGCAGCGACATTAAAGCGGCGCCAATCACGAAGGTCACAACACGAATGGCGACAACTTCATTTGGATTTACCGCATCAATATAATCAGAGAATACGTAAATAACGAAAAGGAAAAGACCGAGACTTGCGCCGCCAACGTTGGCTGCCAAATTTCGACTGAATACAAAGTCACCAAAAGCAGACTCAATCTTCTCGGACGCAAAACGCCCGGTCCAAAGGTTAATATCTTTCTTTTTTACAGGCGACATGACCAATCCATTTTCAGACGCTTATACCAGCGTCGATTTATTCAATGGTTAACGCCATCACTGTCCGTTCCGTCAGCGGAATATATGTACTCATCGAAATAGTTAACAAACAAATTTGTATTTTTCATACGTGTTTCAATGAAATGGCCAATATATTTACGAAGTTTCTTGTTGAAGTTTCCCCAATTATCATGCTTAGTTAATAAAAGATTAATAGCTTCATATGTTGGACAGAATGTTAACAGAATTAAAACGGCGCTTTGAACCAGTCCTCGGAGAGTTTCTAAAGTCTGAGCCGATGGCGCATCTTGCTGGCGGCAAACTAACGATCGAAGAATACCGTTCGATCCTAAAACAGGTTTACTATTACGTTCGAGAAAACCCTCAACTTCAGGCCTTGGCGACCGTTTACTTTCGTGGGCGCCAACGCGACCTGGTGAAGAGTTTTTACCAGCATGCAACGTCAGAAATCGGCCATGAGAATCTAGCGCTCAATGATTTTACGACCCTTGGCGGAGACCCGGCCAATGTGCCTTATAAGAACCCGCTTCCCGCGACATCGGCACTGACAGCGTATGCGTTTTACCAGATCTACAACCTTAATCCGTTGGGATATATTGGCTATTTGTTCTTCCTGGAATTTGTGCCCACACAAGCTGGCGGCGCTATTTCCGAGCAACTAAAAGCGATTGGCGTCAAAGATAACGCGCTTACTTTCCTGCGCGACCACATCGAGATTGACCAAGCCCACAACCGGTTAATGGCTCAGTATGCAGAGCAATTATTACAGGGTCCGGAAGACTTGGACAGTGTAGAATACGCGATGAAGACGACATGTCATCTTTATGAGCAGATGATGGCGTCCGCAATTAAGGATGCGCATGCGCAAATAGATACAGGGTGGAACTGGGAAGAGTTGAACGCAGACAAAATGGCGCCGCCTGAGCAAGCCACCGAAGTTGCGTAGGTAAACAAGTAATTATGCCCCAGTACAAAGTATATCAGTACCTAGATTGTCCGCGTGAGGTGTTTCATTTTCGCTATAAGATTTATGTCGAAGAACTCCATCGCCGTCAGACATACGCCCATCACGAAACACAAACTATTGAAGACCCAATGGACCCTACGGGACACCAATGCCTAGCGCAGGAAAGCGATGGGAGTGTTGTCGGAGCTGTTCGCTTGAACCTCGTACGCGAGGGGGGCGTTGAGTCCTATTCAAAATTTTATGAGCTAGACCGACTGGCTAAACACGAGCGGTTATCGGCAAGTATCTGTACGCGCTACATGGTGACAAAAGAGTACCGACGCTCGCGAGTGCCGCTAGAACTACTGAAGAGGATTTATCGTTTCGGCATCGAAAATGGGGCGACCAGTTGTTACATGGATACCAATGCGCCCTTTCTGAATATGTATTTGAAGTACGGCTATGAACCGTTATTCGAGAAAGAGCACCCGGATTACGGCCCTGTGACAGTGATGCGCCTGCCGGTTCTCGACCTTGAGCATTTAAAATCTACGCGCTCGCCTTTTGCGCCTATATGCGAACGCTTTTTGACCGAGCAGAGCGAAACCGCCATCGCCTGATAACGGTCAGGCTTAGGCCGCGTCTTCTCCGACCAGAATATCACGCTTACCGGCATGGTTTGCCGCTGAGATAATGCCCTCATCTTCCATCTTTTCGATCAACGTCGCAGCACGGTTATAACCGATCTGCAAACGTCGCTGGACATAAGACGTCGATGCTTTGCGATCGCGCAACACCACAGCAACAGCCCGGTCATAAAGCGCATCACCGGATGAAGTGTTGCCGCCAACATCATAGCCGCCCCCTTCACCTTCTTCTTCCCGCATTTCTGTGACTTCCTGAACGTAATCAGGGGCGCCTTGCTTTTTCAAAAACTTGACGATCTTTTCAACTTCATCATCGGAGACAAAGGCGCCGTGAACACGACGCAAACGGCCGCCGCCGGCCATGTGCAGCATATCCCCCTGACCGAGCAACTGCTCCGCTCCTTGCTCTCCGAGGATCGTTCGTGAGTCGATTTTCGACGTCACCTGAAAAGAAATCCGTGTAGGGAAGTTTGCTTTAATAGTACCGGTGATTACATCAACGGACGGGCGCTGCGTCGCCATAATCATGTGTATGCCGGCAGCGCGAGCCATCTGGGCGAGACGCTGGACCATCCCTTCAATATCTTTACCGGCAACCATCATCAGGTCGGCCACTTCATCAATCACGACGACGATGAATGGCATCGGTTCATACTCAAGCTCTTCGGTCTCATAAACCGGCTCACCGCTCTCTTCGTCATATCCTGTGTGCACAGTACGGTTCAGCGTTTCCCCTTTTTCTTCGGCTTCTTCTATGCGCGTATTGAACCCTTCAATATTACGCACGCCAACTTTTGACATTTTGCGGTAACGCTCTTCCATTTCGCGGACTGTCCACTTCAACGCGACAACCGCTTTGCGTGGGTCCGTCACCACCGGAGCCAGCAAATGGGGAATCCCTTCGTAAACGGAAAGCTCAAGCATTTTAGGGTCAATGAGGATGAGTTTGCACTGGTCAGGCGGCAACCGATAAAGCAGTGACAAGATCATCGTGTTGATGCCGACAGATTTACCGGACCCGGTTGTGCCCGCAATCAACAAATGTGGCATCCGGGCCAGATCAGCAAAGGTTGGTTCGCCGCCGATGGCTTTACCAAGGGCCAACGTCAGCTCGCCGCCAGAGTTTTCATATTCCCTCGCACCCAGAAGTTCGCGCAAGAACACCATCTCCCGGTCCTGGTTCGGCAATTCAATACCAATGACATTGCGACCGGGGACAACCGCGACACGGCAGGCGACAGCGCTCATGGAGCGGGCGATATCATCAGCAAGCCCGATCACCCGGGACGATTTGATGCCTGCAGCTGGCTCCAATTCATACAAGGTAACAACCGGGCCGGGGCGCACATTAATGATCTCTCCGCGCACACCAAAATCAGAAAGGACATTTTCTAACATCCGCGCATTTTGCTCAAGCGCCTCGTCTGAGATCACGGTCTTGCGCGAATTATTCGGCTTGGAGAGGAGATTAAGCGGCGGGAGCTCATAATCACCAGCCGAGAATACCGGCAACACAGGTTGCGCTTCACGACGTTCTCGGCGCGAGTGACTTGGTTTTTCTTTCTTACGAATAATTTTTCGCTTACGCGCCGGCGCCGCTAAAACAGGCTCGCCCTCTTCATCATAAAGAGTTTCTTCGCCCTCTTCTTCATCCTCATACTCGTACTCTTCTTCGCCTTCTTCACTTTCGCGCGCCTGCAAAGCATCGAGCCTGTCCACAACAAAATTGTGGGTAGATATATAAACATCTTCCAGCGCCCAATAAGCGTCCATCAGCCTGTCTCGGGTTAGGCCACAAACAACTGCGTAAGTTACGAGGGCGCCGAGACCAAAAACAGCAGCGCTTAAAGTTTGAGCAAAAGGCACGGCAACACTAGAGAGGAGCGCCGTGCTAAAATTAAGCAGGCCATCGCCAAGAAGCCCGCCCGGCCCGGTCACAAAAGGCCAAACAACAGGTTCCGGCAAGATCGCCATTCCGCCTGCAGCCAGCGCCAATGAGATCGGGAAAAACAGTGAACGCCGCCAAAACTCAGGCGGGGTTTCTTCCGGCGCGCCGTGCCAGAGCGTAAGGCCACCCCAGATCATCATCGGCGCCAGAAACAAAAAGGCGGCGCCGCCAAGACTTTGCAGCAACATGTCAGCGATAATTGCACCACCAGGTCCAGCAATATTTTGCACCGGCGCGGGGGTCGCAGTGTTCAAGCTTGGATCGCTGATCGAGAAATCCATCAGCGAGGCGCCAAGCCAGATGCTGAGTAAAATCATGGCCAGCCCCCCGGCCCGCATCAAAACGTTACGCCCAAAACGGCGTAAACTCTCAATCAGCTCAGAGAACTGATCCTGATTTCTGGCGGAGCGGCGGGATAGAGAACGGGACTGTCGCGGCATAATACGGGTACGAACTGTTAGAGTGGCAAGAAGGGTGTAAACAATATTGCCATGAGGAATAGAAAAAAGGGTTAACGACAATTAACCATTTGCGCATCACTGACTGGCCGCTCTGCCTATTCAGCCATTGCCGGTTCTTCCAGCGGCGCCTGGCGAACACCAATTGAGTATTTGAGCGCTGTCCAGACCAGCAAGCTGAGAACAAAAGAGAATGCAGCAATAGCTGCCGCGCCAAGCAACTGCCCCGGGAACCAAGCATCAGGGTTGGACCAAGGCACAATAATCAGTCCCCACAACCCGCAGAGAAAGTGCGTCGGCACCACAAACCCGGCATCGTCAATCCGAAATCTATCCAGAAAAGGGGGGGCGACCGTCACGATTACGCCGCCAACGGCGCCAATCATTGCAGCCTGCCAGAGGGCCGGGCTCGCCGGATCGGCGGAAATCGCAACAAGTCCAGCAACAGCGGCGTTGATCGCCGTCATCAGGCCAGCGCGCTTGTAGACGATCTGGGTCAGCATGATCCCGGCGAGGACTGCACCGCCAACGGCCAACACTGAATTGGTCAAAATCGCGCCCAACGTCACCGCTGCTTCAACGGAAGCGAATGAACCGCTAAGGCCGCCAAAAACCAACAGCAGTGAGATCACCACTAGACCGGCGGCAAACGCCGCTAATGGCAAGGCTGTAGTTGGCGCCGGGCGGATAGCATCTGTTTGATAGCGTCCGGGCCGGGGTCCAACCACAATGGCGCCCGCCAGCGCGGCCGCGCCGCCCGCAACATGGATCGGCCCGGCGCCGCCAAAATCATAGACCCTCCACGCATCTGCAAAATAACCACCGCCCCAAACCCAGGCGGCTATGATAGGGTGCGCAAGCCCCGCAAGGCAGGCTGTAAATAACAAGAATGGCCACAGCTTTATGCGTTCGGATAGCGCGCTGGCGACAATCGCCGCCGGCATTGCCGCTACGCCCATCTGAAAAAACCAGTGAACCCCAGACGCATACCCCAAGGACAAAGGGTCAACATCATCTGGCAACCACGCCTCAAACGGCCCCAACAGGCCGCCTTTCTCGATCATGTGTATGAGGTTGTAGCCAATAATCCAGAAAGCGAACGCGGTGACGCTGATCAGCCCTATCGTGCGCAAACAGACTGCCGGTGCATTTTGCGTGCGCGCGAACCCGACATCCCGCAGGCCATAAGCGAAGACAAATAAAAGCGCCCCTAATCCTGCCGCCATATAAAGCGCGCTGTCAAAAAGGTATCGCGTCGTATCGCTGGCAGGATCAAGATCCTGCGCCATAGCCCCAGAACTCAAAAGGACGGCGCTGGACACCAGAATAACGGCAAGAGATTTGCGCATGGGCGAACTCCAATGTTCTTGACTACCCCTATGCAGCGCTTTTCGCCGCAGCCGCAAGGGGACGCTGGACGTCGTCACAATAACCAGCGAGAATTGGCGTCTTATGGTTGAAAAAGATCAATTTGATAGCGATGTGTTTGATGTCGCCATTAGCGGCGGCGGGCTTTCTGGCGGATTATGCGCCCTTGCCCTTGCTGCAAAAGGTTTTTCGTGTGCCGTCATAGATGCACAAGACCCTGCAACATTGCGCAGCGCCGCATTTGATGGGCGCACCACCGCAATTTCTTATGCGTCCGCACGGGTATTCAAACGTCTGGGCCTTTGGGCGAGAATCGCACCACAAGCCGAAGCCATTCGCGATATCGTCGTTACTGATGGGCGTGCAAAATCCCGCTTTGATGACGGGGCGGTCTCCAGCTTCGCCTTGCATTTTGACAGTCGGGAGCTTGGCGACGATACGCCGCTCGGATGGATTGCTGAAAACCGATTGTTGCGCGATGTTCTTTTTGAGGCAATTGAAACAACCCCGAATGTGACGCTGATGGCGCCGGCCAAGCGTATTGCAACAGATTTTCAAGCCGCGAATGGCGTCATCTCTCTCGCTGATGGGCGTAAGATTTCTGCCCCCTTAATCATCGCCGCAGATGGGCGTTTTTCCGGCCTGAGAGCGGAAGCCAACATAAAAACCAATCAGTGGCGCTACAAACAAAACGGCATTGTCGTCACCGTTGCCCATGAACGTGCGCATGAGGGCGTCGCTCAGGAGTTTTTTCTCCCCGCAGGGCCGTTTGCCATATTGCCGATGACAGACAATCGATCCTCTCTCGTCTGGACAGAACGCGCTGATGCCGTTGACGCTTATATGGCGCTTGATGACGAAGCCTTCCGTACAGAGATTGAAAACAGGTTTGGACAATATCTTGGCGCTATTTCACTCACTGGTCCGCGCTGGTCTTATCCTCTCGCCTTCACGTTAGCGCAAAGTTATATCGCGCCAAGGCTGGCGCTTATTGGTGATGCCGCACACGCAATCCACCCGATAGCTGGTCAGGGCTTTAACCTCGGCGTGAAAGATATCGCCGCTTTGTGCGATGTGCTGGTGGAAGCGCGCAGTGTTGGTCTGGATATTGGGCATCAAAGCGTTCTGCAAAACTACCAGAAATGGCGGCGGTTTGATTCGGCGTCTCTCGCTCTTGGTACTGACCTTTTAAACCGTCTGTTTTCAAATGACTTTGGACCGCTGAGGCTAGCGCGTGACCTTGGCATGGGCGCTGTCGGTAAAGTCCCGACCTTACGTAACTTTTTTATGCGCCAGGCGGGCGCCGATTTGGGCAAACTGCCAAGCTTGATGGCCAGAGAAAGCTAGACTCTATGATTTTCAAAGCAATGGGACGCTATTTTTTAGCAGTATTTATCTTTGGAAGTTTTTTTGGCTTGGGTGCTTTGTTTGATGGCGTAAAAAGCAATACATTTCTAGGCTTCATAGTTGGTTACTTGATGATGGCGTATTTGTGGGGCGCCCTCATATTAAATGGCCTGATAGTAAATTCTAACATACGCCCAAACCAAAAAGTGTTTAGAATTTTGTTGCTAGCCTTGTTCGCTGCTGTTTTAGCGACAATCACGGTTTTCTTTTTGGGGATTGAAAATCGGGATAATTTGGTTTTGTTCGATATCTTTGACAATAGCTCAACATACGGACCAATTCCCGTAAAGGCTCATGAGCTAATCGGCTTCATTACTTTTCTTTTGTATGTTCTCTTTGCATTTTGCGTTTGGGTATTGGACTACCCACAAACAGTAGATGATTAAGCTCTAACCCCTAAGCACCAGTTCGCCTGCACGGGCTTCAACACTCTCAATGCGCGAAAGAAAGCTCATACCCAACAAATTCACAGCAAGTTGGTCGTCGGGAAGGATAAACGCCTTGACGTTCTCAACGCGAATGCCGTTGATCTCAATCACATCCAACGTCACGTAAGCCGCTTTGGTTTCACCATTGGCTGTGCGAACAGGATAAGTATAATCCGTCCACGCCGTATATATGCCAGCTTCGCGCGCATCACTGTCGCGCAGCGCGACATAGCTGGCGCCGGTATCAACTAAAAACTTGGCGCGACGGCGGTTGATATCTGCATCGACATAAAATTGATGATCATGCGCGGCGCTAATCCGTACTTCGCGACCCCAATGTCTTTGGGCCGACGCAGCGCCATGCGGCATCGGTTGCGCAAGAGCCGCCTGAGCGGGCGATGGCGCGCGTTCCGGTGCGCCGTCGATCACCCGCACGCCAATGATAGCGCTGGCGACAATAAGAGCAGCGGCGATAATTTCTGTACGCATGGATGACCCTGACAAAAGCAACCAATAGATTTTACTGGCCATACTTTGCCAGAGCTTGGTTTAGGGAAGGTCTTCCCGGTCGATCGAATTATAGAGATAAGTGTTAACGGGTTTTGCCTTACGAGAGCCCCAAAACATCCCGCATGGAGTACAATCCGGGCGGCTTGCCGATCGCCCAACGCGCAGCCGCAACGGCGCCTTTGGCGAACAATCCACGATCAATCGCACTGTGGGAAAGGGTGATAATTTCCTCGCCGCCGGCAAAGGCGACGCTATGCTCCCCGATGACGCCGCCTCCGCGCATAACGGAAAACCCAATATCACCGATCTGCCTTTCGCCAGCCCTTGAGCCGGTCATACCGGCAGCTTTGTCTCGCAATGATACATCGCGTCCGCGCGCCGCCGCCTCACCCAGCATTAACGCAGTGCCTGAGGGCGCATCGACCTTAAAGCGATGGTGGGCCTCATTAATTTCGATATCGTAATCATCTGCCAGCGCTCTGGCCGCCGCCTCAACAAGGCTCATCAACACGTTCACGCCGACGCTCATATTGCCCGACTTCACAATCGGGACATGGGCAGCAAAGCCAGCGATCGCCGCTTCCTGTTCCGCTGAAAAACCGGTTGTCCCGACAATATGAGCAACGCCCTTTTCCGACGCCATGCGAGCATTTTCTACACTTGCCGCCGGGGCCGTAAAATCAATCATGGCGCCGGCTTTTTTAAGGCCCGCCGCAGCGTTTTCTTCTACCGACAGGCCAATCGCGTCGAGCCCGGCGAGGATGCCGATATCCTTACCAATATCCGGCCCGCCCGGTCTTTCGAACCCGCCCGCAAGGCTCGCCCCTGGCGTTTTCAACACTTCCTCGACGACGGCCTTGCCCATGCGCCCGCCGGCGCCGGCGACTAAAATAGATGACTTCGCCATATATCTTCTCCGATTTATTCTAGCGGTAGCGGATTGACGCTAAAGCGCAAGCTCCATGTGGCGCAAGATAGACCCTGACGGCGCGCCAATATCGCGCCAGCCCTGGGCAAGGTAAAACCGGATTGCGCGCGCATTGCTTTTCGTCACATTAAGCCGGGCAAATGAACAACCCGCACTTTTAAGTTTCGCGCGGGCATAATCATCGAGTAAGCCGCCATAGCCTTGCCCGCGGCAAGATGGGTCAACATAGAAATGATGAACGAGCCCTGTTGTCGGCGCCTTTAGTCCTTGCCGGTCTCTGGCAACACCCATAGCCGCAAACCCGACTGGCGCGCCTTCTTTTAACAAGAATACAGCTAATGCAGGATCACGCGCAGCGCACGCCGCAATCCACATCGGAAAACGCTGTCCGTATACGCCATAGTCACGACAAAACTCAGCATCAGTGCCAAGGCTTTCAACATAGAGATCACGCCCATAGCGAATAAGCCGATTAGCGTCAGCCAAGGGCCGAACTGGCCGAAAGCGAAGCGTATTCGCAAATTGATAAGGAGCTGAATTGCCCATCAATGTTATTTAGGCATTGAAAGCGCCATTTACGACCCACGCGGGAACGGCGTTCCATATTTGTAGGCAAAATATTTCGCGATATCGCGGGCGTTATCCAAAAAGCGACACTCTTTGGATGTCTCCACTTTAGCATCAGGACCCGTGTCAGCACCTTCACCCAAGACTAATGTGGGGCAATTCCAATTCCCCTCGCCCAGCATAGCGACAAGCTCTGGGCGCGGATGCGCCAAGGGCTGATAGCAAATATCAATTGCCTCCTTGATCGCAGGAAAATAATGCAAGACACCCCAAATCTCCGCGCATTCCGGACAAAACTCACGCCTGTTATGATCTTCAAAACCGGGCGGTAAAAGGAAGAGTGTATCTTTTTCCATAATTGCTATTTCAAATTCCTATCGCTTCGCTTTGATACTCTTTTCAAACTTATCAAGCCATGCCAACTCTGTTTTAAACTGATTAATCGCAAGACTTATTAAAGAGCGTGCAAGGTCGGCAGTTTCAACTTCATACTGCTCTAGCTCTATCATTGTGGCTTGTTCCCGGCATAGCTCGCCTTGCAAAAAATCCCGCCTTCGCTGCACCTGCGCAATTTTATCTTCAACTGGCAACGCCAGGGATAGCGCCGCCCATGTTGTGAAGGGCGGTGGATCTCTATTTTCCGCCCAATAGGGCTCAGCGAGATTCTTTTTGAGCGCCCCTCTCCCTTTGCGGGTAATCGCATAAACCTCCTTTTTAGGCCCGGCAGGTTTTCCGTCTTCTGGCCGCTCACTGATGAGCGCACTTGTCTGCAGCTTTCTAAGCGAGTAATAGATCTGTGGCTTTGACACTGGCGCCCAGTCTTTGACATCCGCCGCCTCAAGCTGCTTCCACAAATCATATCCATGTCGTGGCTTTGCAGCGATTGTCACCAAAACAACCAGATCGCAAGGGGTAAGGGATAAAGGTTTTTCAGCGTTTGACATGGTCACTAGTATTATTTAGACTAGTTTACACAATAGGCAACAAACAAGAGGCCTTCATGGGCTTTCGGCGCAAATTATTTACCCTCAGTGCGGTTGTTTTAAGCGGCGCAATTTCGGCCTGCGCAAATAGTGAAGACGCAAGAGCCCCATCAGCATCGGAAACAGGCATGATCAAAAAAGCAACGCCGATCCTCTTTGTCGATGATGTTCAGCAATCGGTAGATTTTTTCGCTGATCGGCTCGGTTTTACCAAAACCATGGAAGTCCCATATGAACGGGGGCTGCAATTTGCAGCCGTCGCCTCTAACGACGTTGAGATCATGTTTCAGGCAAGTGACGTCAATGACGAGACTTTCACAAAGGCAGAGCTTAGTGCGCGAGTTGGACAAGGGTTTATCTATTTTGAGATTGATGATTTCGAGAAGATTGTGGAAGCGGTGAGCGACGCCGAAATCGTCAAAGACGCCCACGACACCAATTATGGCGCGAAAGAAATTTATATCCGCGAACCGGGCGGCAATGTTTTGGGTTTCGCCAAACAAGCCGAATAATCCTGATTAGACGCCCCGTGAAAGTGTCAGATGATTTTACTTGATGCCGGCTGGCCATTGCCTATTGTCCGCGCGCCATGTCTCTTCTCCCCTCCCTCGCAATTTTTCGTCATCAAGCCTATCGCTATTACTGGATAGCGCGCCAGTTGGTTTCAGCCGGGCGACAGATGATCGCTGTTGCTATCGGATGGCAAATTTATGATCTCGCTCGCGAAACCCGGTCGATTGAAGAATCCGCATTTCTTCTTGGCCTTGTTGGTCTCGCACAGTTTTTACCCGTATTACTTTTGTCACTTGTTGGCGGGCAGGCGGCGGATCGCATTGATCGCAAGCTGATCCTGATTGTCAGCAATGCGCTTCGCCTTTTTGTCATTGGCGGGCTGGTTGCAGCGAGCTTTGCGCCAACGCCAGTGGCGATCCCGGCGATTTTTGTCGCCGCTGCCGCGATGGGCGGCATCAATGCATTTACGCCCGCCGCGTCCAATGCGCTTTATCCACGCCTTGTGCCGCGCGACGAGCTCCCTCTTGCCATTGCCTGGAATTCTCTAGGCTTTCAAGCGGCAGCCATCTTTGGCCCGGCGATAGGCGGCTTTCTTTATATTGGCGGACCCCATGTTGTTTACACCGTTTCAGCAGCGATTACCGCCTCTGCAATCATCTGCTTCTGGTTTGCGCAAACGCCCAAACATGAGCCAAGTCCGAATGCACGCAGTCTCGCGATGATTTTTGAAGGCTTGCGTTATGTGCGCGACAACAAAATTGTTCTCGGCGCCATTTCACTTGATCTGGTGGTGGTATTTTTTGGTGGGGTGACAGCGCTGCTGCCCGTCTTTGCCCGCGATGTTTTGCATGTCGGCGCTGAAGGGCTCGGCATTTTACGCGCCGCGCCCGCGTTAGGCGCCGGGATTGTCGCGTTCTTGCTGGCCAGCCGCGCGCTAACGCGTAAGGTCGGTTACTGGATGCTGGGCGCCGTCGCGATCTATGGCGCCGCGATGCTTGGATTTGCCCTTTCAACCGTCTTCTGTTTCTCCATGGCAACCCTCGCGATCACCGGTGCGGCGGATATGATCTCCGTTTATGTGCGCCAGTCCCTTATTCAATTAGCAACACCTGACCATATGCGCGGACGGGTCTCGTCCGTTTCCTTCATCTTCATTTCCGCATCGAATGAGCTGGGTGAATTTGAAAGCGGCGTCGCAGCAAGATTTTTAGGGCCCATTGGCGCCGTCCTTCTTGGCGGCGGGATCGCAATCGCCACCGCGCTCGCCTGGACGAAGCTTTTCCCGGCCTTGGCGAAGGCAGACAAGTTTGAAGATGCGGCTGTGGAGTAGATTATAGATATTCCGAAGACGCCAAGTTTTTTCTGGGCAAAGCTTCGCTACTCACTGTGTCCCCAGGTTTCATCCAGCTCATAACGAAAGCCATATTCGTCCTTAATCGCGACGACCGCCATGGCTTTAAGTCCTGCTGGCCGCATGGTTAGGAGTTCAACTAACTCTGGGGTTTCCGCCGCTATTGATTTAGCAATTGGCTTGATGTGAACACGTAACCGGCGCGCCGCATCCCAAAGTGTACTATAACGAACAAGAACATCTCGGTAATCTGCACCCCCAACAAGCGCCGCCTGCGCTGCATACACCCCCCGCAAAACATGCAGCGGCTCCCTTTCACGGACCGCTCTTGAAGCAATCCGAAATATATACAACAAAAAAGGGCCGTATAATGAATATTCTGGTTCCGCTTCGTTGTGTCCATCTGCTATTCTGCCAAAAATCTCCTGCTTTGCAGGCGCCTTGAGCCAAGAAAGGCTGTTCAGGACATCGTCCATATCGGAATCGAATTGTTGCGGGAATTCCAGCGCGTTATAGTCATAGCCTTTCTCACCTTTCGCAACGCGTTCTGTCACGAGGGTCAACTCTGAAATAACGCCCTCAACAGTCACAAAGCGAGGCGTTTCTGGCCCGAGACGGATGTCGTCGATTTGCCATAGAGAAGCCCTATGGAGAAAAACGACAGCCCACGCGGCCAGTAAAAATATCCAATATATGGCTATCGACAATAGCAATGCATCTTCAGGCGCAACAATCCGCACGACCAGATAGATCACCCCGATGATCACAATGCGCATCAAGATCCGCAGAAAAATAATGAGAGTATTCATAGACCCCGCCCCCAGCATACGGAAACAACTTACCGTATCATGTCAAAAACGACGAGGGCAGTGAATCTTTTTGTAAAACTAGCCGTACTTGGTGCCCCAATCGCGCATGGCGCGATGAGTAAAGCCTAGTCTTAAAGCCCCGACTTAAAGGCGGGGCTCTATTATCCTTAGCCCCGCTCGGGGAAGCACGCCGCGACGGCCTCTTTAGAAGCCTCATCCCAGCTTTCAACTTCGCTTGGGTCCGTTAACGCGAGGAGCGCTTCTTTAAGGTCCGGATTTGCTTCGCTGACTTCACCAATGCAAGAACAAGGCTCCGTACCAAGATCATGTTCTTCGGCGAAAGCCACGCAAAAATCTTCTGACTCATTTGCTATCGCTACGCCTCCACACGCGGCACCTGCAATAAATGCAAACAATAATAGTTTTTTCATTTTAGAATTCCCTTTTCTTTTGCTCCCCGTCCGTCGGTTTATTTTGTTTTTCTGACGCAACGTTTTTGCGACCGGAGTTAGCGCGCACACCACTGGCTTGAACTGTGAATGAACGTCAATTGCCGAAGCGGCAGGGTGTAGGAGAAATGCGGTGGGGTGTGAGTGAGGGCGCATTACAAGACAAGAAACTCATCAGTCTATATTACCATTTTGGCGATTTACTTGAATCATTTTTGTTGGCAGCAAGCCCTGCCGGAATCTGCCTTATCAGATCAGGCAGCGCAGACAAATCCGAAGCCTCAAAGCTAAGTTTCAAGTAATTTACTGCGAGAGACGAAACGGCCACCGCCTGCTCATAGTCCCGCCGCACCTTAACTTTGTCCCGGTCTGTGCGGCCAGCAAGCCAAAATTTGTGCAGAGCATATACCCTTGGATCAACGGCAACAATCGGAGCGGGGTATCCCCGCTCATCAATAGCGACTGTCTGTATTTTGGGCGCATTAATAAGCCAATCAAGCCCAAAAATTGCTGCGCCTTCCAGGTCATCCTCGTTTTCACTTAATGATTTAGCGCGGCGGTCCTCAAGCGCTTTCCTTGCTTGTGGCCGGATCAGATCTACCAAGTATCCTTTCTCATTGACAGCTCGGAAGCCGCGTTTTGTCTGTGGTGTAAATGATTTATCAGCATGCTGTAAAATTCCTATCAGTCCTTTCTGGTTTATTTCATCGCGGGCCACAATTGACATTCTTCGCCTGGCATCAAAAAGCAAATCAATGTCAGCCGTTGCGACAAGGCCGCTTGCAAACTGAATTCCCGTTAGCGCTTCATACGCATATAATGCATTTGTACCGACAACGAATATTTGCTCTCCAAGCAGATCGCGTGAATCACATTCACGAAGGATTCTTGCCGGCGTAACTGGCAGGCGTCCAAGGCCCATAGCTCTGTTTACCGGCGCCATCTCATCAAGGCGCGTAGATATCCCCACGAGAAGTTTTGAGTTCACCTCGCGGCCATGCATAAATGCGTTGTATGCTTCTTCAGTTTTTGGTGACCTCACTCCGAGGGAACGCTCAGCCGTTCCAACCTTGCGTAATAAATACACGCCGCTTTCGCGTTCTGCCCAGCGCATGCTTCCCGAAAACCGTCGGCGCTTGTCGGCATCTAGCTGGCGCCAGCTGCCCCAAGCTTGTTGCACATCGATCAGCTGGCGACGCTGTTCTCCAGATAAGTCTTTATAATTCAATGCTTTTCCACTTTTTGGCAGAGGCTTCAAGTAATAGTGGAAAAGTTATATACTTCAAATAGTTATATTTTTCCACTCAAAATGCCGAATTCTATAAAATAGTGGAAAATTCTTATTTTACAGTGACTTATTACCGCCCGTCAGTCACATCTTCCCAAAAATTCTTCGCGCGCTCAAAAAAGCCACGCGATTCCGGGCAGGACGCTTCGCCGCCGCCGGACTCACAGAACTGGCGCAGTAAGTCTTTTTGCTCGGTGGTGAGGCCTGTCGGTGTCTCGACCTGAATCTCTACATACAGATCACCGCGACGGCGCACTTGTCCGCGTCCGGATTGATCAAGCTGGGTCATACCTTTGCCGCGCACGCGGAAACGCTTGCCCGTCTGGGCGCCTTCAGGCACCGAGATTTTAACCCGCCCGCCATCAATCGTCGGCGTTTCGAAATCTCCGCCAAGCGCCGCCGTCGTCATCGGCACGGGCATTAATGAATAAAGATCGGCGCCATCACGCTCAAAAAGATTGTGGTTTTTAACGCTGACAAAAATATAAAGATCACCTTCCGGCCCGCCGCGCGGTCCCGCCTCGCCCTCACCGGAAAGGCGAATACGCGTGCCATCCTCTATGCCGGCCGGAACATCGACAGATAAAGTCCGTTCACGGCGCACCCGGCCCTGACCACCGCAACTGTCGCATGGATCAGAGATTGTTTTGCCTTCGCCATTACAGGTCGGGCATGTGCGCTCAATGGTGAAGAAGCCTTGCTGCATACGCACCCGGCCGGCGCCTTTGCAGGTGCCGCAATGAGTTGGGCCGGAACCAGGCTTGGCGCCAGAGCCTTCGCAAGTTTCACATGAGATAGAGCCGGGAACTGTTATGTCTGTCTTCTTGCCCCGGAAGGCGTCTTCAAGACTGATC
>BQJH01000001.1 GCA_021604605.1 Hyphococcus sp. | reverse complement strand
TCAGGAATGAATTGAACTATTGCGCCGTCAAAAAACACTGTACCATTCACCGCGTCAAAAACTCGGACCAATTCGAGCGGTCCAGTATTACTGTGTATATCATTAGCTTGCAATTGGCTTGCCGCGATATTAACCGGCGCGCCTGCTTCCGTGTGGAAGTGATCGTCCATCGCTTCCAGATCAACAGGCGCTGACTTACCCCCGCCGCCGCCTGCGTTAATACCGGGTGAGCCTGTAGAGCCGTTATTAGAACCGCCTGCGCCGCCGCCACTGGCGCCAGTATCTTCCGCAAGCGGCACATCTTTCTTGCCAAGGCTCAGGCACCCTTCAGCCGCTAATAAGGGCGCGATTAGGCCTGCTTTTGCAACTTTACTGCGCGCAGCGCGCTTTAGAGCGCGGCGGCCTTTGACTTTCGACGACGCCAGAATACCAGACCGGCCCAGTGCTAATAAATCTTCCAAATTATTAAGTTGAGAAAAATCATTTGTTTTTGCCAGCCGACGTTCGATACTCATACAATACTCATCATGTACATTGCCGCTGTTCAACGGCGTTTACAAAAATGTTGGCTGCAAAAGATGCATTTGCGCAACAGGCAAAGAAATAAAATGTTGTGACAAACATTCGCTTTCAACGGTCGATAAAATTTTTCAAATCGTGAGCAATTACCAATATTTTATATTGCAGGCCTCGTCAGGCGTTAGGGGTACTTTAATGCTCATTTATATTCCGCGCCGATACTATTAAAAAACCAACCGCAGCATTAAGGACTTGGAAACACTAAACACACGCGGTCAACTACTTTCTCGCTTCGCTCTAGTGGTTAAAAAGTTTTTTGTTCCTGGCGGTTACGGCGCACCATCGTCACGGTCGGTGCGTGTCCAGACTTTAGTCGAGGCGCGCCCCTCATCGCCATAGATCTTGAGTTTATCAAACAGAAATGGCCCTAGGGAACCTAACTTAGACGGCGGCAAGACATCTCGCCCGTAGGCCAGCCACCCGACCAAGATTGAGGCAATATATATAGCTGCCGCACCTGCGACCCAGACAAATGGCGCAACGCCAACCGCCATGGAAAAAAGCAAACATAGCCCGGCAACCACCAACAAAAGTGCGCCCAACAATATGATCGGCGGAACAACTGCATCAAAAGAAAGAGCAAGCAGCTTGAGGTTTGATTGCTTGAGACTGCGCCACATCGCCGGCAACCCGTGATGAAAGATTACGCCAAGAGAACCATGTTCCCACCGGGCGCGCTGGGTCACGCGCGCCTTATCAGCGGCGGGAAACTCACTAGTCACAACAGCGCTAGAAACAAGCAACGGCGCGGCGCCCAGCTCCGTCATTTTAAACGTCAACACGAGGTCTTCAGTGATGTCTCCCGTCGCGAAGGGAAGTTTTGAGACCACTGACCAAGGCGCAGCCAGTCCCGCGCCCGTAAAGCGAGTTACCCCCGCCATTCGTTGCAGACCGGTCATGCGCACTTTGTTCATCATCATCCAGGCAAAAACCGATACATTTGTTCGCGGATGAAACTCTTCCGGCGGGGTCATCAGATACATCGCCTGAGCGGGGCGTTTTTCACTATGGGCAATGGCCGCAATTTTCAAAAGTACACCCTCTTCCACCCGACAGTCCGCATCTAGAAAAACGACACATTCAGGCGGCGACGCTTGCAACTGGTCAATTGCAAACTGTAGCGCATAGCCTTTACCGCGCCTGTCCGGGTCAGTGCGGACAAACAC
This sequence comes from Hyphococcus sp., assembly GCA_021604605.1. Lineage (GTDB taxonomy): Bacteria > Pseudomonadota > Alphaproteobacteria > Caulobacterales > Parvularculaceae > Hyphococcus. The sequence goes on along the minus strand of BQJH01000001.1, from coordinate 32,099 downwards.
TTCTGCACCGCAGGCCACTGCTATTTCAAACGTATTGTCAGAGCAATTATCGGCGACAACGATCAGTCGATCACAAGCGCGCAATTGGGCTTTAATGTCAGCCAGTGTGTTCTTTATATGCTCGCCTTCATTATGCGCCGGTACGATGATCGCAACTGAAGCAGGCGCTACGCCTTCGCGGCGTTCTTTTGCAGGGAAAAACGACGAAAGAACTTCCAAACAAAAGACCAGCACCGGAATGCTGATGAGTAGAGCTACCCCCCAAACAAACATGGAGAGCATGAATGTCATTTGGCCGACTCCATGGCTTGCTGGAAGTGGCCAATTAATCGGCTTGCCTCTTGATCAATGTCATGAGCGGATTTTACCCGCTGCAACCCGTCCTCCCCCATCCGTGAGAGCATGTCGCCATCACACCCAAGCGCCTCAAGCATGGCGCTGGCAATCGCCTCAACATCACCCGCCGGGGTTAACCAACCGCATTTGCCTGTCTCAATTAATTCTGGAATGCCAGCGACAAAAGTTGAGATCACCGGGCGACGCAATGACAACGCTTCCATGATGGAGACGGGCAACCCTTCTGCGTAACTTGGCAGAACAAACGCGCGCGCATTGACGATTTCATTGCGCACTTGTGTGGGGGTTTTCCAACCCAAAAGCGAAACATTACTTTCCAGGTTATTTTGCTCGATAGATTTTTCTATCTCGCCACGCATCGGGCCATCGCCAATCAGCCTGACCTCAAGGGCGGGGTATTTTTTCGCGACAATGGAGGCGGCGTTAACAAGATCAATCTGTCCTTTTTCCGCACATAAACGTCCAACACAAACGAACACAGGCTTGTCTATGTGTGGCGCGCCGGGCGTTTCATAAAATTCCGGCTCAATCCCGCAGTGGACAATCTTGATGCGATCCCAGACAGCAGGTGACGAAAGTTTTTTTAATTGACTGGCGCCGAACTTGGAAATCGCCACAGTAAAATCTGCTGTTTCAATTTTTTCTCGCAAGGAAATTAGATCGGCTTTTTCAAATTCTTCTGGCCCGTGCGCCGTAAAACTGAATGTCGCATCCCCCATTGGCGCAGCTAACAAGGCGATTGTGGTTGTGTTAGTGCCAAAATGCGCATGAACATGGCGTATGCCATCTTGCTTTAGCCAACTGGCCAGCACGAGGGCTTCACCAAAATACATTAGGTGGCGTATCAGCCCAGCCTCGGACCGCCAGCCCAGCCCTATAGCCTTTAGAAAAGCTTGAGCCGACCGAACAGGATCAGTCAATATTTGTTTCGACATCGTCGCGAGCAGCGAGAGCTTTCCTACTTTGACAATATGACGGGTTCTCTCAAATTCCAGTCGATCCTCATCTGAAATGATATCATCTTTAGACGGACGGATAGCATATCGGACAACATCAACGCTTTGGCGCTCAAGGGCCTGAATTTCACGCCGTACAAAACTATGAGAGATGCCTGGGTATTGGTTTACAAAATAAGCAACGCGCATTTTTTGTTGACCATCCTGAAGTCCGGCGGGTGACATGGCGGAACGCCCTCTCACGCTTTGCGGCTGAGCCACACTTTACTCGCCCCGGCAAATTCTGGAATGCGCCCAAAGACGGCGCCAAAGGCTCTTGCCCATGAAGATGGCCTGAAAATGCCCCGGCGCAGAACCGACACACCAACCAAGGCAGCAAAGACCAGAACGCCAACAGCGATAATACCCGCCGCCAGAATTAAAGGGGAAACCCGCATGTCCAAAACACCTGCTGTCAGGCCAGCCACAATCGCAGCGCAGATCATTCCGACAGGAAAAAGAAAGCCCCAGAAAATAGCCATCATCGTATCATAGACACCAAGCCGCTCTGGCGGGCCGCCGTGAAGCGACATGGAATAAGCGTTTTTAAACCCACGCTTCACATGATCGCGCCACCAATTGCGCCGCACTTTCAGGCTTGGACGGCAAATTGCCATGACCGCGTCAGAGCGCCAGATACGCGCCCCTCGGCGACGCAACCGAATGCACAAATCTTCAGTTTCCGCTGCTGTAAGGTCACCGCGAAAACCGCCAATCGCTTCAAAGTTCTCTGTGCGCACAAGAGCCGTGCCGCAATTTGCACATTGTATCTCGCCCTCATCCTGGATGCGCTTTTCATCACGCAGAGTAGCGAGTTGAATGTCCGACCCGTCATGGGTTTTTAAAAACCCTTCAACGACCGAGACTTCCGGACGGCGAGCCATAAATTTTTCACCCGCGCCGATCCAGTCAGGCGCGATGGCGTATTCCGCATCAATGAACTGAACATATTTAACATGAGGCGCGATTTTCTTGAGCTGGCGATAACCAGCATTGCGCGCCCGGCCACCCGTGTTCAGTGTGTGGCCATCATCTTCCACAACAATGGCGCCTGCTTTTTTGGCAATCGCCACAGCTTCCGGCGCAGCGCCGATCGCAACAAAAACGATGGCGCGACCGTCACCCGCTGAGCGAATAGCTGCTTCAGGTGAAATTTTTCTGTGGGCGGAAACGACAACAACGCCTGTAATCGCAGATTCTTCTCGCACTTCCTGGCGCGAGGGCGCAGGCTCATATTGAGCCGCCGGGATTGCGGCAGGCTTGCTTTGAATTTGTGTTTTTATATCCGCCACCGGCATCACACGAGCAGGTGTAGGTTCGGGCGATGGGTTCACAAAAGGCGCGGGATCGCGCGGCGGCGTTAAATCTTCGGGTTCATCACCACCCCGATCAGACTCGTCCCGGTCAAATTCGTCTCGGATGATAGCCTCGGATTTACTGGCCCCGTCAGCAAATGAATCGATCCCGCCATCACCTTCTGCCTTCAGCGGCGGCGCCGCATCTTCATCGGAGGCAATACCAAAAACGCCAAACTCGGTTTTATCCCGAATGACGTTTCTGATCGTCTCGACGCCAACAACCAGCTCTTCAGCAGAAAACGCATAAACAAGCGCCGTATCGGCAACGATATTGATAACCCGTGGTACGCCGCGAGACTGCTCTGCAATCAGATCAATCGCACGATCAGAAAACACACGGCGTTTACAACCCGCAATTGCCAGCCGCGTATCAATATAGGCGTGCACTTCTTCTTTATTGAGCGGCGTCAAATGAAAGTCAGACCCAACCCGCTGCGCCAACTGGAGAAGTTCTGGTTTATTCAAATGCCCTTTTAACTGCGGCTGACCAACTAGAATCAATTGCAGCAATTGGTCCTTGCCGGCATTGATATTTGAAAGAAGGCGTAACTCTTCCAGCATATCGATCGAAAGGTTTTGCGCCTCGTCAATAATCAGAACAACGCGCCGTCCTTTGGAATATTCGCTGATGAAAAAATTCTGAAGCTGGGAGAACAACTCTACATGCGTCTTCCCCGCAAATGGTTCGCCAAAGCCCATCAGCACCCAGCTTAACAGATCGCCGCGGCCTTCCTGAATATTTGAAATAAGCGCAACAGAGTGGGTGTCCGATAGTTGATCGAGAAGACGATGAATTAGTGTTGTCTTCCCACAACCAACCTCGCCAGTGATCACGGAAATACCGGCGTGATTGAGAACACCATATTCCAGCATCGCATAAGCAAGCCTGTGCGTACGTCCCCAATATAAAAAGGACGGGTCAGGCTGAATGGAGAATGGCTTTTCGCTTAAACCAAAGAACTGTTCGTACATTGATGTCGTGCCTAACCGATTTCAGTTCCCCGCGAAAAGGGGCGTCACTTCACTAAGTAGCCTTATTGGCGATCAAGAACAGCCTGGATGCTTGGGGCGTAGCGGAAATTCTCACCGCCTTTTTCAAGGGCTTTATTCAACGTTGCGCGCCAGTCTTCCTGCCCGCCTACTGCAAATTGCGCCATCCCCAGATGATAAAGAATTTCCGGATGTTCAGGCGCGCCTTCCGCTGCTTTGGTCAGGTATTCAAGTGCTTTGTCCTGCTGTCCTGCACGGTAATAAGCCCAGCCGACAGTATCCATGACAACCGGGTTCGTTTCATCTTTTAGAGTCTGCGCCACTTCCAACGCCCGATCAAGACTGGCCTGATCATCCCGCAGCTCGCCAATCAGGCTGACAAAATTATTGGCGATAATCCTGTCTTGCGGGCGCCGCTGGATCAGTCCGTCGTAAATTTCGAGCGCTTCTTCGCGGGCGCCAGAACTCAACAACACATCAGCCTTATAAAACTGCAGCGCATCACTATCAGGCGTATTAGAAAGCCCTTCATCGATTAAGCTTTCCGCGCTGTCTCTTTTCCCGTTCGCAAGATAGTATCGATAAAGAATTTCATAAGCGGTTGCTCTTGTTGGGTCAGCTTTAGTTGCCTCCAGCAAGATATCTTCCGCACCTGCTTGGTCGCCAGTGCTACTGACAACTTGTGCAAGAAGAATACGGGCAGGATAATTTTCCTGATCAGATGCAATTACGTTTTCAAGAAGTGTTTTTGCTTCTGCGGTCCGGTTTGAATTCACATAAGCGCCAACCAACGTCGCCAGTGGGCGGCTCGCCAATGGACCAGCTTGCCGGTCATCGTTCAAAAGCTCAATGATGCGATCATGTTCGCCGAGGCCGCTGTACGCGACTGTACGAATATCACGCACTGCTTCATCGTCTCCATTGGCGCCGATATCTTCAATCAGTTCAGCAATTTCTTCCGCCCCGCTCCAGTCTTGTTGCTGTAAACGGATAGACGCCAGTCTTTTCAACGTGTCCAGGTGGCGTGGGTTTTTGGCCAAAACCTGTTCGAGAACTTCTTCTGCTCTCGCCACATTATTATGGCGCAGCAGGAAGGAAGAATAAGCCCTACCTATACGAACGCTTTGCTCACTCACATCAAACGCTTTGGCAAGTTCAGCTCTCGCAAATTGAATATTCCCCTGACGCTCAAAAGCCGTGCTCATCAAGACCATCGCTTCGGCCAGGTCCGGTTCGTTATTCACAGCCGTGCGCAAATTTGCGATGGCGGCGTCCAGTTCCCCATCATCTATTTGAAGCCCAGCACGTTTCAAAAGCGCCTGCGTATTGTTCGCGTCTTCTGTAAGAATTTGATCGACAAGCGGTTCAGCCAGTTCCCGCTGTTCATTAATCATGTGGATCGCGGCTGTTTTATTCAGCGCCTTCATGGCAACGGTTCGATCTTCCGATCTTATTAAGGGCTCAACGACCGCCAGCGCATTCGTGTAGGCTTTTTGCTCTCGCATAAAATCAGATAAAGCGAATTTTAGATCAAAATTGTCACTCTCAGCATCAGCAAATTCACGCAATCGTTTTTCTGCTGCTTCGTCACCGTCTTTAGATTTGACAATCCGTACGATGTCTAACTTCGTGTCAAGATTATCAGGCTGGAGCTCCACCATGCCTTCCAATTGCAAAAGGGCGTTATCGAGGTCACCCTCAAGAATGTAAGCAGAAGCCAGGGCGCGTCGATAAGCAACCTCTTCAGGAAAAAGATCCACAAGGTTTTTGTAGCTTGCGACAATATCGTCTGTTCGGTTGAGCTGACCCAAAATACGAATCCGCAACAGCTGCAAAACAGCTAGCTTTGGATCGATGGCAAGGGCACTATCAATTTCAGCCAAAGCGCCTTCAAAGTCATTCTTAATACCCAAATCTGTTGCGAGAACGACAGTGGCTTCAGGGTTCGCACGATCAACAGCGACAACCTTGCGCGCCAATTCAGTTGCCTGAACAGAATCGCCGATGCGCATCAAGACACCAGCTTTTAAAGACATTGCGTCCAGATTATCCGGGGCCAATGTCAGCGCCTTATCAGCCTCTTCCATTGCAGTGGTCTCGTCACTGCCGATCAGGTATAATTTGCCAAGCTGAATGTGCGCCTTCAAATTATCAGGATCGAGACGGGCGATCCCCTGGTAAAGGCCGAACATCGCTTTCAGATCGTTTTTCTCTTCCGCAATGACAGCCAAGCCGAGCAAAGACGGCACATGCGCTTCGTCAATCTTCAGAGCGTTTCGGAATTGGATATTAGCTTTGCCAAGATCGTTCTTTTCCAAAAACTCCTGGCCACTTTCATAATAGCGTTCGAGCTTTTGTTCCGGAGATGCGCAGGCAGTCGTGACCGCCGCCAATGCTGCAAACATGAATAACCGTCCGGTTCTGCGGCGAGCTTTAGGGCGACACGCCTTCTCGGAAACAGTCAGTTTAGAAAAATTCGATCGGTTATTCATGTAATTCACCCTATTCCAACAACGATAGTCATTCAGTTCATTCGGTTATATTGCGGCGGTATTAAGATCCTGCTCATCTTCTGTAATGCCCTCATAAGAGGGATACCCCATGGCATTTGCTCGAAAAACAGCTTTTTGCCCAGCATTGGCTCCGTTTACGTAAAGCGTTCGCCCGCTTCTGGCGACATGTTTTTCCAACATCAAAACGAGACCAAGGAATGCTCGGTCAAAATACTCAACATTCGATAAATCCAGCACCACATCTAACTTACGCTCTGCAGCCATGCGCAAAACCGGGCGCACAGTAGAAAGTGACACTCGCGTCAAATCACCGGATAATTCGATGAAGGTTTCGCTGGCGTTGTTAATGGAATTGACCACAGCCTCACGCCCCGATGCTCGTCCTGTCCTAGCGATCAACTGCGGCGCCAATCGGCTCACAAGCGCGCCAGCCAGACTGACGCCATCCTTCAGGTACCGCTTCCAAAGGCTTGGCTCTTCCTTGATGCGCCACGCCCATTCAAAACCGGCCTTTTGGACCCATGTCGGCGCCCGCTGGATAGCCCCGGCGGCAAAATCGATAACAGCCCCTAAATGCGCGGTCACGGGCGCGTCAAGGCGCTCTTTATTCTGGTCAATCCAGGCTTGGCCTTTACGGGCGCCAAGAGCGACCAGAACAAAATCCGGTTTCGCCCCGTTAATCTTTGAAATGATCTCCGGCGTGCTCATGCTGGCGACATCTCCAAAGCCCGGATTATGATAGCCAGCCGCAGTAACCCCGCCATGTTCCTGCTCAAGCGCGGCCACAGCTTTTTCTGCCGCCCCATCACGCCCACCAAAGAAAAACACCCGTAACGGGCGCCCGGCAAAGGCGGGCCGGCGACGCAGCGCCTCAAAAATATCGGACCCGGCTACACGCGAACGAACGGGTACGCCGAGCATTTTGGCCATCATGACCAACGGGGCCCCATCCACAAAGCTCATATCGGCGTCGAGTATTTCCTGGCGGACCTCTGGATCACGCAAAGCGCTGACCATCCAGTTCACATTCGGCGTCACAAAGGAAAGCTTTTTCTGATCCCGCACAGATGCGTCAATTTCAGCCACCGCACGATTAATATCCGCCGCATCGACCGGCAGTCCCATCAAGCACCAGACATCCCGATCAAAATCATCACGTGCAGAAAATGACGCCGCGCTCACCGATCGGCCGTGTTGGCGGTCCTGGGCCGCCCCGTCATCAGGAGCCGGGGTAAAATTTTCACTGGCTTTTGCTTCAATCATTAATTTCTGCATCCTGTGGGCGCTTGCCGTCTTCCGTAATTCAAGGCCCGCCGTTCCGGATTGACACGAAAAGCATCGTGATCGTTTTGGGCCCCTTTATCAGCATTATGATGAGCAAGGCATGGGCCAGTTGTAGCGTCTGTTTACCATTCTCACCAAGGCCGCCCCTTCTAAAGGCAATAACGGCCCCACATTTCCGGCTGAGAGAAATTTTTACACTGCTTTTTGTGTTAATATAATCGCGAAAAATGCATCTAACTATTTGTAATATCTTTAATAAATAAGACCATGAGCACCATGTCCGGCTAATTTGACCCTGTACGCGCCATATTTCCGCACAAATGTTGGGTCATGAGGCTAATTTGAAGGAACAGGCCTTGATGCTGCACTCGCGAAAAGACTAAAAAAACGCGTTCAGACCGTGCAAAGGGTTTACTTAATCTTATTTGGTTAAGACGCACTCTTGAGCAAGGCGAAATCCGGCTCAAGGCTTGCATTTGAAGGCTTGCAATAGAGCGCTCCAAAGGCGGATAAGAGCGCCTAAGTAGTTGAATAACAAACGCCTGGACGGCGCAGGAAGAAATACGATGGGTGATGAATTTTCACTAGAAGATGTTTTAATCATTCTACAGCGCCGGATTTTGTATTTCATCATTCCGGTCATCTTGATAGCGCCTATCGGCTTAGGCATCGTGATGATGCTGCCAGCGAAATATGAGGCCAAAGGAACAATCCTCGTAGAATCCCAGCAGATTCCAACGGACCTTATTCGTTCTACGGTCAACGCTTACGCTCAGGAACGCATCCAGACGATCCGCCAGCGGGTTATGACCCACAATCGTCTTTTGCAGGTCGCCGATAAGTATTCCGTCTTCTCGTCATCAAGCCGCTTGTCGGAGAGTGAGCGCGTATCAATAATGCGCCAGAACCTGAATGTGTCGTTGATCACAATCGCGGGCAACAGACGATCCCCCAAGGACGGTACGATCGCTTTCACCGTTGCTTACAGCGATGAGGACCCATCAAAAGCCTATCTTGTTGCAAATGAATTCATTACGCTCTTTCTCAGCGAAGACGTTCGCACACGGACAGCTGGCGCTTCGAACACGACTGAGTTTTTTGAGCAGGAAGCCGCCAAACTAAGAACCCTGGTTGCTGACATCGAAACGCGCATCTCAGATTTTAAAGTCGCCAATTCAGATGCCCTACCCGAACACCTGAACATGCATCTTGATATGCTCGAGCGTACAACGCGAGAACTCAACTCCGCCAGCCAATCCATCAATACGCTTGAAGAAGAAAAGCGTTTTCTGGAAACACAACTTGTCGCTGGCGGGAATGCAGAAGATGGTCTGTCACAGGAGCTGCGACGCTTAGAGTCTGAACTCGCAAGGTTGCGCGCAACATATCGCGATGGATATCCTGAAGTCGTCGCAAAACGGGACGAGATCAGAGCCATTAAACAGCAAATGGCGCCAAGCGCTGAAATCCAGCGCCTGCGCAGCGGTCTGAGGCAAGCCGAAATTGCCCTCACAGCAGCGGAGCGCCTTGATCCGGTTGACCCGGAAGCAATCACCAAAGCAGAACAAGACGTTGAAATTGCACGAACAGCACTGAGCGACAAAATTGCGAATGAAAGCCGTCAGGGTTCGACTGATATTGCCGGTGTTCAGATAGAAGGGCGTCTTGCGGTTATCGACAACCGAATTCGCATGCTCAACCGCGATACTGAAAAGCTGAAGCTGCAAATCAAGAATTATGAAGAACGTATTGGCAAAACCCCCGCCGTTGAACGCGACCTCGCCGCGCTGACCCGCGATTATGATAATCTATTCGCCGAGTATCAGGCGATCAGGTCAAAACAACAGGCGGCCCAGCTTGCTGAAAACCTTGAAGAAAACCAGCAGGCTGAAAAATTCTCTATTCTGGAGCCCGCCTTGCGCCCTGAAGAACCAACCAGCCCGGATCGTGGTAAACTCAGCGTTCTGGCAATATTTGCCGCCCTTGGCGCAGGCGCCGCAGTGGCCTTCGCGGCGGAGTTAGTTTTCTCAACAGTGCGCGGCCGGACGCATATCTCCAATATCACTGAAGAGCATCCCATTGCCGTTATTCCCTACATTCAGGGGCCGAATAAGAAAAAATCAAGAAGAATGCGTTTTGGTAAACGCGGTCACTCCAGCGGGCCGGTACCGGACCCTGTGTGAGTTTAAAATAGTACTGAGGTTTTTATAAATGGATCGGATCAGGCAAGCGGTAACACGCGCACGCACTGGAAATAACGGCGACGCCAAAACGGCGACGACGCATCCGGCGTTACGCAAAGCCGCACCCAAAGTCGTCCAGCAATCTGATCAGTCACTCAATGCGGCGTCGGAGCGGTTTCCTCTCATTGAATGTAACTTTGAAAATTTTGGCGAACACAGGATTATTTCTAACGAGCAAGATCCTGTTTTAAACGCTTACAGAGTTTTGCGGACGCGTGTCCTGCAAAAAATGGAAAAGTCTGGATGGAAGACACTTGCTGTTGTTTCGCCGGGCTCCGGCGCGGGTAAAACAGTAACCGCGATTAATCTCGCCATCGCCATGAGCTCCAAAGCGGGGATCAATCCAGTGCTGGCGGATCTTGATTTTTATCGGCCAAGCATCGCCCGGTATCTGGGCATGTCAGAATTTCCTTCCGTTCTTGATTATTTTGAAAGCAAGAAAAACCTAGATGACGTCACGGTTCGGATGGGCGTGCCCAATCTCCTGGTGATGCCAAATGAGCGGGTCACGCGCCAAGGCGCTGAGTTTTTAACCTCCGGCCATGCTGACAGGCTGATCCAGACGGCAACCACCGATTATCAATCTCGCGTGGTGATTTTTGATATGTCGCCAATACTCGGTTGTGACGATACAATTGCATTCCTGCCAAAAGTGGATTGCGTCCTTTTGATCGCCGCCAGCGGTCAGACCCGGGTGCCAGAATTAAAGGAAGCAAGACGTATCCTCGGCAAAACCAATGTGATCGGGACCGTCCTCAACAAGTCGCCAAGCGCCTTGATGCCCAATCAATACTACTAAAGTACCGTCAATCGCGATAAATCTTCCATTGAAACGGCCTAACACCGCATCTTGTGCGTGAAGTGTTCATTTTACCTGCTTAAATCTTAACAATAGCAGTTCCACGGCTTGAACCTGCCGGTAAACTTACCAGTATAAGAATGGCGTTAGCCGTTGTTTATTCACGATATAGATATTGTTTTAGTTTAATAATATCCCTTCAAGTTCTTGTGGGCGTTTATGAAGGTTTCACAGTCAGTTAAAATTGCCGGACTGTTCGTTGCAGTCCTGGTCGCCTATTTCGCACTTCGCGGTGTTTTCTCTGCGGGCGGCGAAAGCATTGAGGACGCAGCGGAAGCACAATTTACCGTTGTGACCGAGACCTATTCTCCAAAGGAATGGCAGGCCGAAGTTATCGTGCGCGGGCGCACCGCCGCGAAACGCAAAGTCATGGTTCGGGCAGAAACTGCTGGTGTCGTCGCTGAGACGCCCGCGATCGAAGGGGCGTTGGTCAAAAAAGGCGCAAGCTTATGCCAGATCGAAGTTGATGCGCGCAACGCCCAGCGCGCTGAAGCGCGGGCGTCACTTGCAAAAGCCCAACTTGATTATGACGCCGCCGTAAAATTAAACACAGATGGATTTCGATCAAAATCCGCAGTCGCCGCCGCCAAGGCAGCGCGCGACCTCGCTACCGCCAACCTCGAACGCGCTGAAATTGAATTGGCAAAGACCAAAATTGCCGCCCCGTTTGACGGCGTCTTTGATAGCCGCGCCGTCGAAATCGGCGACTTCATGGCAATCGGAGATCCTTGCGGCGTATTAATTCAGCAATCACCATTTCTGGTTGTTGGCGCTGTCGCTGAAAAAGAAGTGGCTAAAATATCAGTGGGTGACCGCGGCGTTGCGCTCCTCGCCACGGGCGAAGAAGTTGAAGGCGTGGTCAGCCTTATTGGTTCATCAGCCGATCCACAGACGCGCACATTCACGGTTGAGCTGGAAATAGACAATCAGCACGGCCTTATCCGCGACGGCGTCACGGCCGAGTTCAAGATTTTCGCAAAACAGCGCACTGCCTATCTGGTTCCCCATTCAGCCCTTATCCTGGGCGATGCGGGAGAAATCGGATTTCGTTCAATCAACGCCGAAAATGTTGTGCGCTTTCATGAAGTGCAATTACTGGGTGAGAGCCCTGAAGGCATTTGGATTTCTGGCTTATCTGGCGACGTTGATTTAATTGTACGCGGTCAAAACTTCGTCACCGCCGGGGATATTGTCCAGTCCGTGACAGTGAGCGAGGCCGCCAGCCAAGCCGGCGCGGGCGCAACACCATGACAGGGCTAATCGACGCCGCGTTTTCGCGGATGCGCGTCGTGATGACTGCGCTGATCGTCATGATTGTGTTTGGACTTTCGTCTTATCAGTCCATCCCCCGCGAAGCAGAACCGGATATCCCGGCCCCGTTTGTCGCAATCACGCTGCCCCTTCCTGGAATCTCGCCCGAAGATGGTGAACGCCTCCTCGTGCGCCCGACAGAATTAGAAATCCAGAGTATCGAAGGCATCAAACAATTTGACTCGCTCGCTTATGATGGCGCCGCGCAGATCACGATTGAGTTTCTCACGACGGTCGACATCGATCAGGCCGTACTTGATGTCCGTGAAGCCGTTGATCGCGCAAAAACTGAATACCCGTCAAACGCTGAAGAGCCGATCGTTTCTGAATTCAATATTCAAAATCAGTATCCGATTTTGACGATCATTTTATACGGTGACATTCCGGAACGCACATTATTTAAAACAGCCAAATCGCTGGAAGATCGGCTAAATTCTATTTCCGGTATTCTTGAGGCGCGCATGACCGGCGCCCGCGAGGAACTTCTGGAAGTTATTATTGATCCAAAGGTTCTAGAATCTTACGGGCTCACGGAGCTTGAAGTTGTCAATGCCGTCAACGCCAACAATCAACTTGTTACGGCTGGGGCTATCAACCTCGACGACGCCCGGTTTACGGTCAAAGCGCCAGGGCTGATCAAGTCATCATCTGACTTGATGTCTATACCTGTTCGCGCCAACGCCGATAATATTGTCACCATTGGCGACCTGGCCGATGTTCGCCGCACCTTTAAAGACCGCACCGGATATGCGCTGTTTAATGGCCGCCCGGCGATTGGACTGGAAATTTCCAAACGCGCGGGGTCCAACATCGTCGAAACCATCGATGAAGCGCGGCTGGCTGTGGCGGAAGAAGCAAAGTTCTGGCCGTCCTCCATTAAGTATGAGTTTCTCAGCGACCAGTCCGTCATCGTAAAGGACAACCTTGCCGGTCTGACTGCCTCCATTCTGACCGCCATTGTGTTGGTGATGATCGTAATTGTCGCGGCCTTGGGCATGCGCTCAGCAATTATGGTTGGCATTGCTATCCCGACATCATTTTTGATCAGCTTTCTCATGCTGACCCTGTTTGGGTACACATTGAATATGATGGTGATGTTCGGGCTCATCCTGTCTGTTGGGATGTTGGTCGATGGGGCCATTGTGATTGTTGAATATGCTGACCGGCGCATGGCCGAAGGCGCCGCGCGTCAAACCGCTTACTCAGAAGCGTCTAAACGCATGTTCTGGCCTGTCGTAACATCGACCGCGACTACCCTCGCCGCCTTCCTGCCGTTCCTGTTTTGGCAGTCAATGCCCGGACAGTTCATGAAGTTCTTGCCCTTAACACTGATCTTTGTGTTGCTGGCCTCACTGGTTGTCGCCCTGATATTTCTGCCCGTGATCGGCACGCTGCTCGGTATTCCGCAATGGATGAAAGAAAAATTCAACCTCAAGGGAAGCACCGACACCCCAACAAAAAAATACGAAGTCGATGAAGTTGATCCAACCACTCTCGATGGGCCTATTGCGTCTTATTCCCGTTTCTTGACCGCGTTAGTGCGACGGCCCGTCCTCGTTATGACCAGCGCAGTGGCGCTCATCGGCGTTTGCATCACATCATTTATGATTGCATCGCCAGAGGTTGAATTCTTCATCCGCAATGACAGCGAACAGGTCAATCTGATTGTACTGGGCCGCGGGAATTTATCCGAAGCACAGAAAATAGAAATCGTGAAGGACGTTTCCGCCCGGATTGAAGATCATCCGGCGATTGAACATATCTACCTGCAAACGGGCCCGGCTCTAACGCGCAGCTATGACATGCCTTCCGAGACGATCGGTCAGGTCGGCGTGGATTTGTTGAACTACACCGAGCGGGAACACTCCAATTTAGTCTTGGAAGACTTGCGCGACCTTGTTCAGGACGTTCCCGGCGTTATCGTTGAAGTTCGTCAACGCGAAGGAGGACCGCCCGTCGGCAAGGACGTTCAAGTTGAAATTTCATCGCCCAATTTTGACGCCATGGTCGCTGCTGCAAAAAAAGTACGCGCTTATACAGACAATGCAATGATCACAGCCAATGGCCAGGATGTGCATACTTACATGGACCAGGAAGATACGTTGCCCTTACCGGGCATTGAATGGTCAATGGAAGTGGATCGAACCCTTGCTGGTCAGTACGGTCTTTCTGTTCAACAAGCGGGCGCCGTTCTGCAGTTCGTAACCGATGGTTTGTTGATCGATAAATACCGCCCGGACGATGCGGATGACGAAATTGATATCCGCGCCCGCTATCCTGAAAAGAGTCGCAACATCTTTGCGCTGGATGCGGTTCGCTTGCAGACGCCGCAGGGCTCGGTTCCTTTGTCGAACTTTGTTACACGCCAACCAAAACCACAGGTTGACAAAATCGTCCGCCGAAACGGCATTCGGATCATCGAAGTCCGCGCCAACGGTAATACGAGAGTTGATGGACATACCGTCAGCCAGGATGTGGCGATCGCAGATATGAAAGCATGGCTCGATAGCGGTGCGCTTGGCGACGATGTCAAATGGACAATGCGCGGGGCTGATGAAGAAACTGCAGACGCCGCAGCCTTCTTCCAGGGCGCTATGGCTGCCGCCATGTTCGTGATCGCAATGATCCTGCTTCTGGAATTCAACAGCTTTTATCACGCTCTCCTGACATTATCCGCGGTTATTTTGTCGGTGTTCGGTGTGCTCTTGGGGATTGCGCTCAGTGGACAATATGTCAGCGTGATCATGACCGGCGTCGGCGTTGTCGCGCTCGCAGGGATTGTTGTGAATAACAACATCGTCCTGATCGACACCTATCAATATTTGCGCCGCAAAGGATTGAGCGTTGAGGACGCGGTTATCAGAACCGCCGCACAACGTGCACGGCCGGTCCTTTTAACCACCGCCACAACCATTCTTGGCCTGTTGCCGATGGTGTTTGAGATTAGTCTGAATTTTAGCGCCGGCACAATCACCAGAGGCTCGACAACATCTGACTGGTGGGTCCTGTTGTCTTCCGCTGTCGTTTATGGCCTTGCCTTTTCAACGCTGCTAACGCTGCTGCTGACGCCGGTTATGCTTGCCGCGCCAACCGTCTTGCGCAAGCGTTTCTCAGCGCGACGCAGCACGAATGAAAAAATAGGCATCGAACATCAACGCCAGACCGCCTCTGACATTCCCCGCGCTGCAGAATAGCGCTTTCCTATTCGTCGTTGTCGCTATTTTCTGTGTCGCCCTCTTCTTCATCTGGGACTTCAAAGATTTGGCCGGGGTAAATTAAATCAGGATCGCGGATTTGATCCGTATTGGCTTCATAGATGATTGTATACTGAGCGCCCTGGCCATAAGCGCTGCGCGCAATACGCCAGAGGCTGTTGCCAGGTTGAACAATCACTTTGCCATCCCGCAAGAGAACCTGATCCGGGCTCGCGCGCTCGAACGGTAGTTCAATTGCGTAGGCAGGGCGGCCCGCATCATCGAGCTGCACAACTAGTAACTGATAAACACCTGGCGCAATCTGCGCTTCCGGCGCGACGGTCCAGCGTCCGCGTTCTGTCGACGGCGTCTGCGCCAGCAATTGCCTATTGATAAAAAGCTGCACCATTCGATTTGGTTCAGCCCGGCCAGAAAAAATAACCGCGCCTGAATCATCATAGTCGATCACATCGAGCGTTAAGGGGCCAACACCCTCTGGTGTTTCACGCGGGTCTTGCAAGACTTCCGTCGCTCCTCCCGGTGTCGTGCGTAATACTAACGGCAGATCGCCTTCACGTTCCGGCACATAAATCAGGATCGTTTCGTCAGAGCGGATGGTTAAGCCATCCGCCGTAGTCATCGACAAGCTCAACTCAACGGGACCGGCTGATAAGGGCGTGTCTGTAGCAAGCGCCCAGGACCCGTCATTTTCGGCTTCCGCCGTCACCAATTCGTCACCATTTGCGTAGACAGTGACACTGGCGCCGGGTTTTGCCCGCCCGGCAATTGTCGCGTAGCCACTGCGTGTCACATAAACAATATCAAAACTTGGCAAGGATGGTTCTTTACCAGCATCGACGACGGGGGCATCGGGCGTCTCGCCATCAACTTCCGTCTGCGAGACCTCTGGCGCTGGCTCTATCACTTTAAAACGTTCAAAGGCTTTCCAACCGATGAACCCCAAAACGATCAGTAACAGGACGATGAGTACAACACGCATAAAAGCAACTCCCTTTGCCGTATATTATCGCAGCATATTTACTTTACCCACAAGAAAATCTGCGTACAATGCGCTCCCAAGAAAAAGAAACGTGTAAAGCCATGAAATCATTATGTGTTTACTGCGGGTCCCGTCCGGGAAAAGACCCCGCCATCAAAGAAGCCGCCATCTCAATCGGGAAAGAAGCCGCAAGCCGGGACTGCCGCATCGTCTATGGCGGCGGCAAGATGGGCCTTATGGGCGCCACCGCCGGCGCCGCTCGTGACGCAGGAGGCCCGGTCTTTGGCGTCATTCCCGACTTTCTAGTCGAGCTTGAAGGCATCCTTGAGGGCGTTGATCATGTGATCGTTGATACGATGCACGAGCGCAAAATGCGGATGTTTGAGGAATCCGATGCGATCCTCACGCTGCCTGGCGGCATTGGCACGCTGGAAGAGTTGATCGAAGTTCTTTCATGGGCCCGCCTCGCCCTTCACAAAAAGCCGATTATCGTTCTCAACCTCAAAGGCTTTTGGGCGCCGCTCAAAGAATTGTTTGAGCATATCGTAGCGCAAGGCTTCGCCGATCCTGAACTCCTGAACGATATGGTTTTTGTCGACAGCGTTGAGGATGTTTTTCCCGCTGCAGAAAAAATGATGTTGCGCGCGAAAGCTTAAAAGCTTCCTGCTCATCAAGCGCGCATGCCCTGAAGCCGTGCGCGTGCTTTTTCACTGCCGATCAAAGGCAGCATCACCGCCATCTCCGGGCCGCGTTTTTCACCCGTCAGCGCAAGGCGCAAAGGCATAAACAAGTTTTTGCCTTTGGCGCCGGTTTTTTCTTTTAACGCATTGGTGAGCGTCGCCCAGGCGGTGTCATCCATTGTGTCAGGAATTATCTTGGCTGCTTCGTCTGTCAGCGACTTGTCTTCAATAACGGGGTCAACTTCCCCACGGATCACACCGATCCAATGAGCAACATCACTTACACGCGTTATGTTGCCGCGCACCGCATTCCAGATTTGCTCATCGGCGCCATACTCTGAGACGCGATCCGCCACATCTACGAAAGGTGTTTCATGCAAAATCTTCGCGTTTAACACTTCCAGTTCAGCTTCATCAAAACGTGCAGGCGCCCGGCCAACGCGATCAAAATCAAATCCTGTCGCAAGCCGTTCCAGATCATGCACCGGTTCAACCGGGTCAGCCGTCCCCAAGCGGGCCAGCAGATCAGTGATGGCTGCAGGCTCAAGACCGTCTTCTCTCATCGCTTCAATGGAAAGTGAACCGAGCCTTTTAGAAAGACCCGCGCCATCAGCACCGACCAAAAGAGAATGGTGAGCAAATTGCGGCGGTGTGCCGCCAAGGGCTTTGAAAATTTCGATCTGCACACCAGTATTTGTGACATGATCTTCGCCGCGCATGACGTGGGTAATGCCAAGATCAATATCATCGACACAACTCGGCAAGGTGTAAAGATACATGCCGTCTTCACGGATCAATACCGGGTCGGAGACACTCGCCGTATCGACACTCGTCTCCCCGCGGATCAGATCCGTCCAGGTCACAGGCGTTTGGGACAGTTTGAACCGCCAATGCGGTTTGCGCCCCGCTGCCTCAAGTTCTTTTCGCTCTGCATCACCAAGCTGTAGCGCCGCACGATCATAAACCGGCGGCAGGCTGCGCGCCCGTTGTAGCTTACGTTTGCGATCAAGCTCCTCTGCACTTTCATAACAGGGATATAACAACCCTGCTGCAATCAGCTTGTCGCGAGCGGCGTCATACCGCTCAAATCGGTCTGACTGCTTAACTGTATCATTATAGGACAGCCCCAACCAAGCAAGATCAGCCTTGATCGCCTCTTCATATTCCTGGGTTGAGCGCTCTTGATCTGTATCATCGATCCGCAAAATAAAACGGCCGTTTTCTTTTCGGGCGAATAGCCAGTTCCAGAGCGCAGCGCGCACATTGCCGACATGGAGTTTGCCGGTTGGCGATGGAGCGAATCTAACAGTGACAGTCATCTAGGTTTCCAAGTGTCGAGAAGACGCGAGGGATTAACCGCTCCCTGCATCTGGGTCAAACCCGCTTTTGCGGCGCAGAATTTGAATAGTCTCCTTCAGTAATAGATTTTTAACGACTGAAGAGGGAATTATGTCTCGTTTTGCAACACTTGCTGCCGGCATTGCTATGGCTCTGGCTTTACCGGCCATCGCTAACGCCGCGCCAATTACCGTCCGGGACAACCCCGATAATGGCAGTTCTGTCTTCGCCACAGGCCTTAGCCGGACCATCACGATAGACATCAATGGCATCACACGGAATATCGGCGCCGGTGTTTTCAGCCTCCAATATGGCTCAAATGAAGACGGCTGGACCGATTTCCTGACATTTTGCCTGCAGATCAATGAGTTTTTGAGCTTGCCGCGCGAACATACGCGGGTCGCAGGAACCGATTATTTCCCGGATGCCGAGGATCAGAACAAAATCGGCATCATTTATGGGAACTTCATGACGGATACGACAGGTCTGCAAAACTCAACAACAGCCGCCGCTATGCAGGCGATCATGTGGGAAATCGTTGAGGACGGCGCCTCATCATTCGATCTGTCTGACGGTGTATTCGAACTTATTTCCGCAGATGTTCTCGCTGCAGCCAATAATTTGTGGGCCATGGCAATGTCCGGTCAATATTTGCCGGTCTCATTCGATGTTTTCGCGGCTCGCCGCACTCAAGACCTGTTGACCCCGGAAGTGCCGCTGCCAGGCGCCCTTTATCTTCTGCTTTCAGGTATGGCGGGACTTGGCTTCGCATCACGCAAGCAAAAACGCATAGCGTAACAATCGCACAATATTCAAGTTTGAAGGGCCGGGGCAACCCGGCCTTTTTTATTTGTCGCGCCACCCATTGGTGATCGGATACCGACGATCGCGTCCAAAATTCACTGCTGTTACTTTGGGCCCTGGCGGGGCCTGACGGCGTTTATATTCAGCAATATAAAGCAAATGCTCAATGCGGCGCACCGTTGTTTCATCATAGCCGTCTTCGACAATCTCACGAACCGCCATTTCTTTCTCAACCAGACGCTCCAGAATAGCGTCAAGAACTTCATAAGGCGGCAGGCTGTCCTGATCGGTCTGGTCTTCTCTTAACTCGGCGGAAGGCGGCTTGGTGATAATCCGCTGAGGGATAACCTCACCAACCGGCCCCTTAAGATCGGGTGCATGATGTAGATTGCGCCAGCGGCACAACGCAAATACATCCATTTTATAAATATCTTTAAGCGGATTATAGCCGCCATTCATGTCGCCATAGAGCGTTGCATACCCAACCGACATTTCCGATTTATTGCCGGTTGTCAGCACCATATCGCCAAACTTGTTGGAGAGCGCCATCAAGATCACGCCGCGCAGGCGCGATTGTATGTTTTCCTCAGTTGTATCCTTTTCCAGCCCGTCAAAAACCGGCCCCATCATTTCATCAAACGCATTGACCCCCGGTTCAATGTTGATCGACCGATACGAAACCCCTAACGCATCGGCGCAGGCCTGTGCGTCTTCAAGGCTCTCTTGTGACGTATAACGCGACGGCATCATCACACAGCGCACTCTGTCGGCGCCAAGAGCGTCAACGGCGATAGCGGCTGTCAACGCGGAATCCACACCGCCAGACAGGCCGATAACCACGCCCTTAAACCGGTTCTTGTTTACATAGTCGCGCACCGCCATTGTGACAGCGCGATAGGTCATCTCTTCGCCGTCACACCACGCTGACATTGGCCCTTCAAGGCAAGACCAACCAGCGCCTTCGCGCTGCCAGTTTGTTAAATACACGCCCTCTTGAAACTGCGGCGCACGATGAAGCACGTCACCATCGGCGCTCATCACAAAACTCGCGCCCTCGAACAAGACTTCATCCTGACCGGCAAGCTGGTTCACAAAAACCAACGGCAAAGATGTCTCGCGCACCCGGTCACGCGCGGCGGCGGCGCGCTCGTCGATGGCTGTTTCCCGGAACGGAGACCCGTGCGGCACGATGAAAATTTCCGCCCCCGCTGTAGCGAGCGCTTCCCCTGCTCCCGGGAGCCACATATCTTCACAGACCATCAAGCCGAGCTTAACGCCATTCCATTCTATCGGCTCGGGATAAGCGGGCCCCGGCGTAAAACGGCGCGGCTCATCAAAAACGCCATAGTTGGGCAACCGCACTTTGAAGCGGATTGCGGCAATAGCGCCGTCACTCAAAAGAAAAGCGCCATTATAAAGCGCGCCACCCTCTTTCCAGGGCGCACCGACAATCATCGCCGGGCCGTTATCTTCAGTATCCTTCGCCAGCGTCTCAACAGCCTGCCTGCAGGCGCGCTGAAAAGCCGGCTTCTGAACCAAATCCTCTGGAGGGTATCCGGCGATAACAAGTTCGCAAAAAACAACCAGATCAGCGCCCGCTTCGCCCGCTTTTGCTCTTGCCTCACGGATAGCTGCGACATTGCCTTCAATGTCGCCAACAATCGGGGCAATTTGGGCGATCGCGATAGAAAGAGTGTTGGTCATGAATGCTCAGACAATGCTTGTTGATTACAAACGATCACAAGTCGCAGATAAGCATTCCTCTTGAGCGCGTCAATTTATCAAGCTGAATAAACTGCGCTTATCAGGCACGCATCTGTTTTAAGACTGCGCTTGACGAAAGCCCGGCGGCATCTTCGATAGCGCATGCCCAGGCGACGGCGTCGCGACCATCGTGACCGGTCACTAATGGTGTTTCGCCAGCATTGATGGCGTTCACAAAAAGCGCAGCGCCATGCTCTAACGGGTCACGCATGGCGAGCGGCGCCCGTTCCGACTCAAACGCGTTCCCCATCTCGATTGGCGTCGTATTGGTGAATGTCCTGTTGGCAAAATCGAAATCAATAACTCCGTCATCATAGACGAGTGTCATCCGCCGCTCAGCCCGATCCGCCCGGCGCCCGGCGCGGACACTAACCAAGGCATCGTTGCCCAGGGTGAATTCCGCCCTGATTTTATCGCTATCGCCTTCAGCAGAAATCTCACGGATTTCAGATTTTGTCAGCTGGCGGATAATATCCAGATCATGCACCATCAAATCAAAAGCCACAGAAACATCATCACAGCGACCCGAGAAAGGCACGTATCGGATGCAATCAATTTTAATCGGAGACTTATCTCTTCCGAGCAAGCCAACAGCATCACAAACGTAACGTTCCTGATGGCCAACCTGCAACACAAGGCCAGCCTCATCTGCGATGGCAATCAGCGTATCCGCCGCCTCAACAGAAAGCGCAATCGGTTTTTCAACAAAGACATGACGGCCAGAATGAAGCGCCGCTTCGGCTAACTGAAAATGTTGGCTCGCCGGCGCGGCAATCACCACCGCATCTACCGCGGCCAGAAAATCAGCGTAATCAACGTAAGTTGATGCATTAAATTTTCGAGCAAAATCTTCTGCACGCTTTTGATCGGGATCAAAGACGCCAACTAAATCAGCCTCAGCATGGTTTACATATTTGGCCGCATGATACGACCCAAAAACGCCGGCTCCCGCGATGCCGATTTTCAGTTTTGAACTCACTTGCAACTCGTCCCCGTCTGAATTCGCGGTTGGTAAACTCGCGATTGAGCAATATGTCCCAATTCACGAGACCATACACATTGCTCTCATCATGGGAAACGCCCGGCCTAAGCCCAACAGTCAAAGAATGTTTCTTTGTATTTCAGCACCTTAGAGCCATAACGGCGCGTCAGGCGGTGTTAAGCTGCGCCTTACGCGCCGTTGGCCCGCGTTTCCTTAAACCGGTCAGCAAGGATAAAGGCCAATTCAAGCGCCTGATTGGCGTTGAGGCGCGGATCGCAATGTGTGTGATAGCGTGATGAAAGATCGGCTTCGGAAATCTCCTGGGAGCCGCCAAGGCATTCTGTGACGTTCTGCCCGGTCATCTCAAAATGAACACCGCCCGGATGGACGCCAACCGCATGGCTGACATCAATAAATGTCCGCACTTCAGACAGGATCGCATCAAAACGCCGGGTCTTAAATCCAACATCGGTTTTTATCGTATTGCCATGCATCGGGTCACACGACCAAACGACTGTTCGGCCTTCCGCTTTTACTTTTTCCATCAACGGCGCAAGACCGTCAGCAGCAGCGTCGGCGCCAAACCGCGCGATAAGAACAACCCTGCCCGCCTCATTGTTCGGGTCGATAAGGTCGATCAAACGGATCAACTCATCCGGCGATAGTGATGGACCACATTTTATGCCGATCGGATTTTCAATACCACGGCAAAACTCAACATGAGCACCGTCTGGTTGGCGCGTACGATCACCAATCCAAACCATATGGGCTGAAGTGTCATACCATTTGCCCGTTGTGGAATCGACGCGGGTCATCGCCGCTTCATAGCCAAGCAGTAGCGCCTCGTGACTGGTATAAAATTCGACTTCGCGAATGGCGCGCACGCCGCCACCATCAACACCGCATGCTTCCATGAAAGTTATTGCTTCAGAAATTTTATCAGCAAGCGCCTGATAGCGATCTTCCTGACGGTTGCCAGAAACAAATTCCAGATTCCAACGATGGACATTGCGCAAATCCGCGTAACCACCGGTAGCGAAAGCACGAATAAGATTGAGCGTTGCCGCTGCCTGACCATAGGCTTTTAAAAGTCGCTGCGGGTCTGGCGCCCGCACAGCATCAGTAAACTCGGCTCCATTGATGTTGTCGCCACGGTAGCTTGGCAGGGTAACACCGTCTTTGGTCTCGGTTGGCGCACTGCGTGGCTTGGCAAATTGCCCGGCGATCCTGCCGACTTTCACGACAGGCATCGCAGCGCCGAATGTCAAAGCCACCGACATCTGCAGCAATACGCGGAACGTGTCGCGAATATTATCGGGGTGAAACTCTTTAAAGCTTTCAGCGCAATCACCGCCTTGCAGCAAAAATGCTTTGCCGTTCGCTACATCAGCCAATGAGGCGCGCAATGTCCTGACTTCCCCGGCAAAAACCAGAGGCGGATACCCCGACAATTCCCCCTCTACCGCCGCCAGGGCGGCAGGATCTGGGTAGTCTTCAGGAATATGCCGGGCGTCTTTTGATCGCCAGCTGTCAGGCATCCACGTCATGTTCTCAACTCCAACAAACAAGCGTCTTTAGCCCGCCTGTCACCGCACTGCAACACAATCTCTTTCATCGGGATAGCGCCCTCGCAATCGTGACTTCTCAAGCCTGATGACGGCTGATACCTAACTCAGCGTTATTATTTTCAGGGGTTTTCAATGAAAAAGATGTTTCTAACCACCACCGTCCTTTCAACCATTTTCGGGTTTTCAGCTGTCCATGGGCCGGCGCTGGCTCAGCGCGACTATTCCAATGTCGAAATTAAAACGACGCAAGTGACAGACGATATTTACATGCTTGAAGGCGCCGGAGGAAATATCGGCCTTTCTATCGGCGATGACGGCGCCTTTGTCATTGATGACCAATTCGCCCCGTTAAGTGATAAGATTGCGGCAGCGATCTCGGCACTAACCGACAAACCCGTCGAGTTTGTATTGAACACCCACCACCACGGAGACCACACAGGCGGCAATGAAGCACTCGGCAAATCCGGCGCTTATATTATTTCTCATGACAATGTTCACAAACGCCTATCCGACGCTAAAAACACATCGCCTGACGCCCTGCCGGTAATCACATTTTCACACAGCGCAACATTTCACCGAAATGGCCATGAAATCTATGTGAAGCACCCTGAGAACGCCCATACGGATGGGGATTCCATCGTCTTCTTCAAAAACGCCAATGTCATTCACATGGGCGATGTCTTCTTTTCCGGCGGCTATCCCTATATCGATCTCAAGAGCGGCGGTTCGCTAAGCGGCTATATTCAAGCGCTGGAATATGTTGCATCGCTCGCGGACGATGAAACAAAAATCATTCCCGGGCATGGCCCCTTATCATCCAAAGTTGAATTGGATGCTTCCATCGCAATGTTGAAAACTGTGCGCTCGCGTGTGCAAGCCCAAATTGATGAAGGGCTCAGTGAAGCCGAAGCGATTGCCGCCAGGCCGCTCGACGATCTCGATGAAGAATGGGGATCAGGCTTCATGGATTCTGAGTTCACGGTTAAGACCGCCTATCAGTCTTTGAAAGCTGAATGAAAAAAACGCCCGCCGAAGCGGGCGTGTCAGTTTCAGGGAGTATATTAGGTGAAGTCGCTAGCTCGTTAATACGACCTCGGTGACTTCGCCGCGCTTAATATTGCACGTCGCCGTCATTGTGTCTCCGCCATCATCAGGGGTAAGTTCGATGGTGAGACGCTTCACGCGCGAGCCACGCGCATCCACAAAAGTCACAAGATATTCGCCTTCAGCGGCCAAACCTTCTGACTGAACTGCTGCGGCGCAGACATTCATCTGCTCGCTCCAGTCGGTGGCATGGGCGGGAAAAGTGGCGAAAACTGCTGCTGTCGCAATAAATCCGGTCAAAAAACGCATATTCATCAGGGAGGCTCCTTGGCTTTTGGCGCTGTTATGTCGTCTTTATTAAAGCACCGTTTGACTATGAGTTACTTTTTACTATATATTTTTAAAGTGTCAAATACTTTTTGATAGTATTAATGATTTTTCTTTAGAGACGGCGTTTTCTCGAAAATGCAGTACAACTTACAGGTGAGAGAATGAATCAGCCGCAAAGCCAGCCGCCAAGGAAGTCGATGACCCGAACCTATAATCAGGACTGCATTCTGGCCCACGCCCTCGATATTTTGGGGGAACGCTGGACGTTTCTGATTTTACGGGACCTTTTTTTGGGACCTCAGCGGTTTGGCGATCTGCAGGCGGGGCTGCCTGGAATTGGCGCCAACCTTCTCAGTAAACGGCTGAAAGAGCTTGATGGCGCCGGTTTGATTATCGCACCGAAATCCGGCGAAACCGGGTCGCGTTATCGGCTCTCCCCTATTGGTGAACGATTGCGGCCTGCCATTCGTGAAATGATGTGCTGGTCAATCAATTATTTTATGGAGCGCCCGGAAGCCTCCCCTGCCCGCGACTGTATTTATTCAAATGATCTGCAGCCGGATTCCGTGGCGCTCGCGATTGAACTCTTCGCTGGCGACGCCCATGATCCGGACTTGAATTATGTCGCTCATATTATGATCGACGATTTTCCGTACACGCTTTATTATATGAACGGCGAGATGACCGCGCATCGCGGGGCGGACACCCCCGCCGTTGCGAAGCTGTCCTCTGATGTAGCAACGATTATGCAGGCGCTGAGAAAAGAACTCCCGCTGGAAGAAGCCAAAAAGCGGATGACACTGAGCGGTGATCAAAAAGCGCTTGATCATGTCTTGAGCTGCATAGTGCATATTAAGCATGCGGCTATGCACGATGACGCCTATCAACCGAACAAAGTAAAAGCTGCGTCGTAAGAGTTTTTAAACCGCAACTTCGAAATCAGCTTCCGTCAGTGATTTAACGTCGTCTACTGTAACACCCGGCGCGAGCTCAGCCAGGGTCATGCCTTTTTCAGAGTCGATTGTGAAAACACCAAGATTGGTGATGACCATATCGACAACTTTTTGACCCGTCAGTGGCAAGGAGCATTCGTGCAAAAGCTTTGGCGCGCCTGCCTTGGAGGCGTGGTCCATTACAACGACAACCCGCTTCACGCCCGCCACAAGGTCCATAGCGCCGCCCATGCCTTTGACCATCTTGCCGGGGATCATCCAGTTCGCAAGATCACCTTTTTCAGAAACTTCCATGGCGCCCAGCACAGATAAATCAATGTGCCCACCGCGGATCATGCCGAATGAGTCAGCGGAAGAAAAATAGGATGTCCGACGCAGTTCCGTAATCGTCTGCTTGCCGGCATTAATCAGATCCGCATCAACCTCATCCTCATATGGGAATGGCCCCATACCGAGCATGCCATTTTCCGATTGCAAGGTGACGTCGACATCATCAGCAATGAAGTTCGCCACCAGCGTCGGAATGCCGATGCCGAGATTTACGTAGAACCCGTCTTCAAGTTCCTGCGCCGCCCGCGCGGCCATCTGATTGCGATCCCATCCTTTTACATCAGACATTACGCATTCTCCCTTTCACGCACGGTGCGCTGTTCAATACGCTTTTCATGGTCCGCTTGAATAATCCGTTGAACGAAAATACCCGGCGTATGGATGCAATCGGGGTCAAGACTGCCAAGGGGCACAATTTCTTCAACCTCGGCGACGGTGACTTTCCCGGCAGACGCCATCATCGGGTTAAAGTTGCGCGCAGTTTTTCGGTAAACAAGATTGCCTTGCTCATCGCCTTTCCAGGCTTTGACAATCGACAAATCTGAAACGAGGCCGGTTTCCAGAATATAAGTCTCGCCGTTAAATTCTTTATGCTCTTTGCCATCCGCGATCACCGTACCAACACCGGTCTTGGTGTAGAAGCCGGGAATGCCGGCGCCGCCAGCGCGGCAGCGTTCAGCCAGGGTGCCTTGCGGGTTAAATTCTAACTCTAATTCACCAGAGAGAAACTGGCGCTCGAACTCTTTGTTCTCCCCCACATAAGAGGAAATCATTTTTTTGATCTGGCGCGTTTGCAAGAGGAAACCCAAGCCAAAATCATCAACGCCCGCATTATTAGAGATCACCGTGAGGTCTTTAGCGCCGCTATCGCGGAGCGCAATGATGAGGTTTTCCGCGATACCGCACAAACCAAAGCCACCCGACATGACGGTCATCCCGTCAAAACAAAGCCCCTCAAGAGCGGCGGCGGCGTTAGGGAATATTTTCTTCATCAAAGGCCTCCTTATTGTGGCCTTCGATTAGCTCAAATAGAGGGGCGCGTCCATGATCGGCGCACAATTCCTTTATGCGGCCTTTGAACTTTCAACATTTCTCGCACGAACCACGGTCATCGGGTATTCAGGTGCGGGATCGCCAGCGCGCAGGCGCATGCCCTTGAGCATCAACTTCACCGCTTCCCAATGAATGCCGAAAATGACTTTTATGGTCATTAAAGGATAGCGAAAAAACAAACCGAGAAGCTTGCGGTCCGTAACCGGCTCGCCTTTTCCCGCAAATGCGGCGTTCAATACTGGCCCTTCATTATCAGCAGTTTGAATAAAAATCCGTAACTCCTTGTCAGGCAACGTCACGTCAAACGTGTAATCCATATCCATGTCGATAAAGGGAGATACATGAAGGCGCTTTTGCGCAATTTGTCGAATTGGATTTTTGCTGCCATTCGCACGATTTTTCTCAACAGGAATAAGGTAGGCGTGACGTTCTCCAAAGGTGCTGGAAACCTCATAGATCATCGCCGCTAACTCATCATCCTTGTTGTAGCAGTAATAGACAGACAACGGATTAAATGCATAACCCAACATGCGCGGATAGCATAAAAGAAGAATGCGGCCGTCGGCTTTGACATCAGCCTCTCGAAGCGCGGTTCTGATATAAGTCGCCACATCATTCGGCCGCCCTGTCCCGAAATCACGGTCATGAAACGAAAAGAGATTAAACCAGTTGCGGGAAAAATATTTTGAAGAAGATGACAACTCATCAAGCCGATCAAGATCGATGAGAAAAGAAAATACGCGATACTTCAAATTGTGACGCACCGGCTTGAACCGGCTATGGATCACTTCGCCCTCATAGACGCTGGCTATTGGCGCATGTGTTTTCACAAAGTTGCCTCTAGCGGCGCCGCAGAAAACAAACGACCGGATTCATTTTCAACACGCCAAGGTCTGCGAACACTGCCAATAGCTTCCGCAACGGCAAGACCAGACTGTAACCCGTCCTCATGGAACCCGTGACCAAGATGGGCGCCAGCATACCACACGCCGCCCCGCCCCTGAATACGCCAAATATCCTTTTGCGCGATTTCAGTCGCCGCATTGAACATCGGGTGATCATAATTGAATTCAGCGACTATTTTCTCGGCTGAAATTTCTCGCGCCGGATTAAGCGTGACAAAAACATTTTCATCGCATGGCAAATTTTGCAGGCGGTTCATCCAGTAAGTCACAGCGCCCGCATTTTCAGAGCCAACATAATTCCAACTAGACCATGCGCGCCGACGCTGCGGCATCTCACTCTCATCAAGATGAAGTACAGCATGATTGTTCTGATAAGTGAACGCCTCAAGGATCGAGCGCTCTTGCCGCGAGGCATCGCCTAGCATGGAAAGTGCTGCATCTGCGTGAGAGGCAATGATAACATGATCGAACTGATCGGCATTACCGTTTACATCTGTCACAACCACCTTCCCGTTCGAGCGTTCAATTTTTGACGCACCAGAAGACAACCGAACGGCGCCATTAAACGCCGACATGATTTCATTCACATATGAACGCGAGCCACCGGAAACCGTTCGCCATTCAGGTAGATTTAGGACTTGCAAGAGCCCGTGATTTTCAAAAAACTGAAGAAACGCGAGCGCCGGATAGTCGAAAACTTTCATCTGCGGCGTTGACCAAATCGCCGCCGCCATGGGCTTTAAAAAGTGCTCGCAAAACCGGCGGCCATATTTCATCTGCTCGACAAAATCGCCGAGCGAGGCTTGTTCACAGAACCCTGCGCGCAAAACACTGCGCGCATCACGATGAAACCGGGGAATATCGCTCAACATCTTCCAGAAAGACGGCGACGCCGCATTCGTGCGCCGTGCAAAAACCGATGACAATGTCTGACCGGAATACTCGACCTCGCCATCATCGATCGACACGCCAAATGACATACAGGAATTTTCGTGCGCAACGCCGATATGATCGAGCAGCGCGGTGAAGTTCGGATAGCTTGGTTCATTAAAAACGATAAACCCGGTATCAACTGGAACGGTTCCGCCAGGTAAATCCACATCAACTGTATTGGAATGCCCACCGACGCGCCGATCCTTTTCGTAGATCACAACGTCATGCGCTTGTGATGACAGCCAGGCGGCGGACAGGCCTGAAACCCCGGAACCAATAATGGCAATCCGTTGTTTTGACTTACCGGCCGAAGTCAAAGGGGCATTCTCCGGCTTGTTTGTATCAAAAGGCATAACAGCTCGTCTCAGTCCATTCTTGTTTCCCTTGATACGCAAGATCGGTATAGATGGATTAGAGATGAATGGATTCTATTGAAAAGCGAGTGAATGACGATTTATGCCGCAAATGGAAGATCATCTCTCAAGGGTCGCGCAAGATGGTGACCGTCAAGCGTTCGCTGAACTTTATGCACATTTCGCGCCCCGGATTAAAGGATTTTTGATGCGCGGCGGCGCCACCCCTGAGGAGGCTGAAGATCTCGCTCAGGACACCATGGTAAAGGTCATGAACAAGGCAAAATTGTTCGATCCGGCCAAAGCCTCCGCCTCCACCTGGATATTCACAATCGCCCGGAACGCCAGGATTGACGCCATTCGCAAGGCCTCCAAACCCTCGCTGGACGGCGAAGACCCCGCATTAATGCCCGAAGAAGCGCCAAGAGCTGATGTTACATGTGAACTGAAAGAGCGCGACGCCCGTATCAGGTCTGCATTGGGTGTTTTATCGGCCGATCAGCTAACGGTAATGCGGCTTCATTTCTATGAAGACGAGCCGCATTCTGTGATCGCGGAAAAGCTTGATTTACCCCTCGGTACGGTGAAATCGCGATTGCGGCTCGCCTTTGAGAAGATCAGAAAGGAACTTGGTGATTTGGCATGAGTACTGTCCACCACCATCCGACAGATGAGACCCTCGGTAGTTTTGCCGCCGGACGTCTTGATGAAGCACGCGCTGTTGTCATTGCAACCCACGCCGCCTTATGCGCTGACTGTGCGCGGGCCATTTCAGACTTTGAGGCCATCGGCGGGCAATGTCTTGAAGAAGTTGAGCCTGTCGCAATGGCCGATGATGCGCTCGAAAAAATCCTCGCGCGTGCAGGCAACGCAGCGAGCGTCGTGTTGAGACAAACACCTGACGCACCAGGCCCTGAAGTAAAATTACCTTTGAGCGCTTATCTCAAAGGGTCCATTGATGATGTTGAATGGAAACGCGTGGCGCCCGGCCTCTCGCAAAGCGTCATTGAAGCGCAGGGTTATCGCCAGGGCGTCTTGCGCCTTTTAAAAATTGATCCCGGCACCGAAATGCCGAAACACTCTCACAAGGGCAATGAGCTGACATTGATTTTACGCGGCGCTTATGAAGATGAGATTGGCGACTTTGGCGTTGGTGATCTTGCAGACCTTGACGGCGAGTACACACACACACCCAAAGCCATAGGCGATGAGCCTTGCATCTGTCTGATCGCAACCGAAGCGCCGCTGAAATTCAAAACACTCGTGGGCCGTATCGCTCAACCTTTTATCGGGCTCTGACGAACTGACAAAAAGGGTCAACGGCGCGGACATTTCCGTCTAGAGTGCACGCCATGACCATGAAAACACATCATCTTATTTTTCTCGTTATCGCTGCAATGGCGGCCATGACGTTGATTTTCTTTGGCGTTAAGGCTGACCGGTTGATCCGTATCGGCGCGGGTTACAAAGCCAAAATCGCCTGCTCAGAAATTTTCCTCGCAAACCGTGATGCGAAACTCATCCTGAAAAATGAATTTGCCGGGATGGACCCGGTCTTGCAGCAGGTCAAAGTGAAGGCTGATCTTGAAAAGAAAGAAACCCGAGCTGCAGGTCCGTTGGGGTTAGGCCATGCCAAAGCAGTTTATCGCGATGGGTATGGATGCGCCCTGGCAAATTCCGGCAGAATTCTTCCGACGCCTACGCTTCCTGACGTGACGCCA
Organism: Hyphococcus sp.; assembly: GCA_021604605.1. Classification (GTDB taxonomy): domain Bacteria; phylum Pseudomonadota; class Alphaproteobacteria; order Caulobacterales; family Parvularculaceae; genus Hyphococcus. Next base: position 1,237 of record BQJH01000001.1, on the reverse strand, counting down.
CAAGCATGGGCGGAAGCGCCGGCCATTTCTGGCAAAGCGATCAACCGCGTTGATTACGCCGCTATTGATTTTGCGCTGACCAATGCATTTGACAATAACACAGCCGCCCATCGATCCCTGCTTGTCGCTGTCGATGGAAAGATCGTTGATGAGCGCTATGCGGAAGGTTTCAATAAGGAAACACCGTTTCTCTCATGGTCAATGGCAAAAAGTATTACCGCAACCCTCATTGGCGCCGCTGTGGAACAAGGCCTTATTGATATCAATGAGCCTGCGCCAGTGCCGGAATGGGCGGGCGACAGCGTACGCGCCAACATCACCTGGCATGACCTTTTGCAGATGCAAAGTGGTCTGGAGTTTAGCGAGGAATATGGCGACCCGCGTTCAGACGTAAACCGGATGTTGTTTGAATTGGCGGATGCGGGCGCTTTCGCCGCCAACAAACCCGCAGCCTATAAACCCGGTGAGCATTGGTATTATTCAAGCGGTACGTCCAATCTTTTGTCGCGCACGCTGCGGCAAACACTCGAAGCAAAAGGCATTGATTATCACGCCTTTTCACAAGAAGCCTTGCTGACGCCCATTGGCGCTGGCGATACGACCATTGAAACCGATGCGAGCGGTTCTTTTATTGGATCGTCCTTTATCTACGCGACCGCGCGTGACTGGGCGCGGCTTGGCCAGCTCTATTTGCAAAATGGGGTCTGGAACGGTGAACGCCTGCTCCCCGAAGGCTGGTCAGATTATGTCGCGGCGCCAGCCCCCATGTCAGACAATCAATATGGTGCGCATTTCTGGTTAAACCGCGACGGCAAAGATCGGGAGCGCTTCATCCCCGGTTTGCCGGAGGAGGTTTATTATATGGCGGGCCATGAGGGGCAATATGTGATTATCATCCCCTCAAAGCGGATGGTGATTGTCAGAACGGGCATGACACGGGGCGCCAACCCGATTGAACTCGTCGCGCCGGTTGTCAAAGAAATTTATGATGCTGTGGGAGAACCGGAAGGAGCTTAATTGGGCGTCGGTTTATCATAGCGCGCATGGAGTAATTCTTTGCCAGCCTCCGGGCCATAATCGCGCTGCGCCAACAATCTCTCGCGGTCACGCTTTCTGAACTGCTCAACATAATCATCGATATCATTTTCTTCATGCCCCATGCGCGACAAAGCCTCGCGCGCCATGACAATGCTCGACTCCAAAGTTTCGCGAACAATCACATCAGGGCCCAAAGGAG